>NZ_JBALLY010000151.1:0-28686 GCF_036963045.1 Bacillus sp. JJ864
TTTTACATATTTGTTTTTTTCTTTTTCTTGATATATCCTAATGAAATTCACTTCAAATGTAGGATAAGGACTGAGTTCTTTTTCAGTTATTGTAGCCATGTTTTTTAATTCTTTACTAGATAACCCCCAATGTGCTTGTCCTATTGTTAAATGAGGTACATAATTATCTAGTTCCATATATTTTTTTATCAACTCATTATCAGGAGAAATCGCATTAACAATTTTTTGATGTAATTCAAAAAATTTTTCTGATGTAACACTTAGGAATAGAACACTTTCTCCAAAAAACTTTGGTTGATTTAGGGAGACGTTGAACACAAAAAAACTTGCACAAACTTTTTTCAATTTTTCAATCCATCTAAATCAGCAGTTAAACCACCTTGAGCTTTTACTGTAATGTGTGGCTCAACAACATCGACAAGTAAATTATTCTCCCATCGATGTTGAACTTTAATTATTTTTTCTTTAAAGGTAGTTATCCAAATAACGAGTTCCAACTCATTTAAATCGTTCCATCTAACCTTTCAAGCGATTATAAATATTGTTGACGTGTTGAATATGATAAACTCCTTTTTAAAACTAAAAGAACGAATCGAAATGCTATTGAATATGAAACATTAATCGTAGTACATTTGAAAAAGGAAAATCTTTCATAAAGAAGGTGAGGAAATGCTTGATAAAGCTGATAGTTCAACGAGGAGTCAAATGTATACAGAAGAAGAGCAAAGAATGTTATATAAACGGACGTTGGTAATCGTAAGTATTTCACAAATGTTTGGTGGTGCAGGATTAGCTGCTGGAATTACTGTAGGTGCACTTCTTGCACAGCAAATGCTCGGGACAGATGCATTCGCAGGGTTGCCATCTGCTATATTTACAATGGGATCAGCAGGAGCCGCTTTTATAGTAGGAAGGCTTTCACAACGTTATGGGCGCCGAATAGGGCTTGCGACAGGATTTATGGTAGGAGGGCTTGGAGCTATTGGTGTGGTAATTTCCGCTTTAACAAATAATATTGTTCTCTTACTTGCTTCCCTGCTGATTTATGGTGCGGGTACAGCTACAAATTTACAAGCTCGTTATGCCGGTACAGATTTAGCTAATAATAAGCAACGGGCAACTGCTATTAGTATGACAATGGTTATGACGACCTTTGGTGCGGTAGCGGGACCAAACTTAGTGGGTGTAATGGGGAGTTTTGCTCTTTCTCTTAGTATTCCTGAACTTGCTGGTCCGTTCATATTATCAGCAGCTGCATTTCTATTAGCAGGTCTCGTACTTTTCATTATGCTTCGTCCAGATCCATTACTTATAGCGAAAACGATAGAAACATATAAACAGGAACATAAATACAAAGGGCATTCGATAACTAAGAAATCACCAACAAATAATAGAGGCGTTACAGTTGGAGCAATCGTTATGATACTTACGCAAGTTGTCATGGTTGCCATTATGACGATGACTCCGATACATATGAAACACCATGGTCATGGCTTAAGTGAAGTGGGACTTGTCATTGGGTTTCATGTAGGTTCAATGTACCTTCCGTCACTCGTTACAGGAATCCTTGTTGATAAGATTGGTCGTATGGCAATGAGCATTGCTTCCGGAGTTATACTACTTAGTGCTGGGGTGTTAGCTGCTATTGCACCGAGTGATTCTTTAATATTCCTGATCGTTGCTCTATCTTTACTTGGATTAGGGTGGAATCTCGGTTTAATAAGTGGTACAGCCCAAATTGTTGATTCAACAGAACCTTCAACACGTGCAAAGACACAAGGGAAAATAGATGTTTTTATTGCATTAGCAGGGGCTTCTGGTGGAGCGATGTCTGGCATGGTAGTAGCTAATTCAAGTTATACATCATTATCATTAGCTGGAGGAGCTTTAGCCTTATTGCTCATTCCTGTTGTGATATGGTCTCGAAAAGGTGAGGAACATGAAATAAAGTAGAAATCCAGAAAGCTTTTCAGATTGATTTGTACTGACAGAGAAAAAGAGATGGATAGATATTTACTAAAAGAAATTAAAGAAGTTACTACACAAAATGAATCTCATAAAATTGTAAGTGGAGATGTTTCCTTTTAATCATTTAGTAGAGGATGAAGCCCTTTTATAACAAAATTGTTTTTATTAAAGCCTGTAATTCCACTGTTGAGAAGGGAATTACAGGTTTTATAAGTTATTGTATTAAAAAGTACAATAACTTTATTCAATCAATCGATAATTTATGTTTTCTAGAATTAAATTAACTTCCTCCAAGTCTACTGGGTTATAGAACCTTTTGTTTGTTGATGATAATTCATCTTTGAAAAATTGTTTTAATTGATTGCTACCATTTAATCGAGGAACAGTTGTATCTGGTGAAAGATCAATAATTCCATCAATTGTATTAGCATTAGGCGTGTATCCGAAGTATACAATTGGTTTTATAAAACTAATTTTCTTTCCATGTCTGCTTGTTAAATAGTCATATAAAATTTTAGTTGTCCGTTTTGCTTTAGTGGTTGGTTCACCATAAGAACGAACTTGAATAGTTGTGCTTTCGATACCATTTTCATCTTTAGTTGAAGAGGGAACAAAAACTAATGTTTGTTCTTTTTCTCTGTCTTGCTTTGTTTTCGACATTGCATCAATTATAAAAGAAAATGGATTAGCTGTTTGAGTAGTTAAGCCATGTACAATTTTCCCACGCCAATATTTTGTTTCTATAACATAAACTCCTGTTGGTAGTAGCACGAGGTGATCGATTTGACGTGTTCTTAATTCGCCATTGAATGGATAGGGGACAAAAATGTTAGGCATTATATACATTTCAGAAGGAGAAATTATTTTTTGTTCAACTAGTTCTTTTTTTAATTCTTTTAGTAATTGATGAGTTATAATTTCTCCTGCGTTAGTAGAGTTTTTATGTAAGTCTTTGATGTATTCACTCATTTCTTGAATAGAATTCTCTAATTTCGTTGTGTTATGAATATATTGTTGTTTTAAGTTCAATATTTTGTTTTGATAGTCCTTGTCCATTGCTGCATGTTTTTCTTCAAAGTGTATATGGATATTTTGTTTCTGGTTTTCAAAATCAGTCACTGTAGCAGCAATTTCGTTTTTGTGAGAGTGTATTAGTTGTTGTTTTCTAGAGTATAATTGCTGGCCTTTCCAATAAAACAAGTATGTTGTGATGCCGAGTACAATACAAAGTAAAGATATGATATATATCATTTTTCCTGCTCCTTATGTTTTTATATAGTTATATTACTATATTTTTAAATCATTATAAAGTGATTTGGAATGATTGAACTTTATTTATCCTATTAGTAATATATAATAATTTATGTAATTAAAGTTGAATTATGTAATCTAAACAAAGGTTAGAAATGAGAGTCGATTTGGTGAACAAAGAGGAATTTAATACATTAAACGATGTTTTAGAATATACAGGAGTCTTAAAAGGGGAGTTTTCAAAGTAGGAGAGACGGTGAATAACAGATATTATTATAGATAGTTTATATAAAATAGAATTAACTACATTTGACGATAATGTAGAATCATTCAGAAATATAAGCGCTTTAATGGATTATAGCTTTTATTTATTGGAAGAGAGGAGTTTGTAAATATACCCCAAAAAGGTAAGGGAGCAAATGAATTATTTAATAACAAAAAGACTTGTCCTTGTCCACAATGTGATGCGAAAACTAAGAAATAAGAAAACTCACAACACTTACTTATTCATTATCCTTAGAACATTATCCTTGTTACATATAACATAAGCAAGGGAGGGGAATAGGAGAACCAAATAAAGAAAAACTAGACCACTAACTTATTGATAGTTAGTGGTCTAGTTTTTATAGAAAAATAGAAACTTGTAACATTTTCATACTCTATTTTTTAAATCGATACGGAACAGTTGAAACAATAACATTCTTTTTATATAAAAGGTAAATCCTTAATAAAACACTTGATTGGTTGTGTAAAATGTTATGCCAACTTTTCTTTGTTATAAACTGTGGAATGAGAACAGTGACTGAATGATGATTTTCTTCTGCTTTATCTTGGATGATAGCTATTAATTTTGTAATAGGTCTCATTATGCTTCTATAAGAAGAAACGACTGTAATAAGACGAACATCCGGCTTCCATTCTTTCCATTTTTGCTGCATTTTTATTTCACTTTCTTTATCAAAGGCTACATATACAGCGATGACAGTATCACCAATGGCCTCAGCGTAATTAATGGATTGTTCAACTACCTTTGTAATTCCTGCAACAGGTACGATGACAATGTTTTCTTCGATTTTGTGAGGAATTTCATTTGGATCGATACGTAGTTGTTCTCCAACTGAATCGTAATGTTTATGGATACAATGAAAGACGTACACAATAATTGGTAGGAATATAACAACAGACCATACTTGTGTAAACTTTGTGATAAAGAAAATAAGTAATACCGATAATGAAATAAGTGCGCCTACTAAATTTGTTAGTAATTTAGGCAACCATCCTGCTGGTTTTTCACGTAACCATTTTATAATCATTCCCGTTTGTGACAAGGTGAAAGGAAGAAATACACCAACTGCGTACAGCGGGATTAATTGTTCTGTTTTTCCTTGAAACGCAATAATTAAAATGATAGAAGCGATTCCCAGAGTCATAATTCCATTTGAATATCCTAGTCGATCACCGCGCATTAAAAACATACGAGGCATATATTTATCTGATGCTAGGTTAAAAGCTAACAATGGGAATGCGGAGAATCCCGTATTAGCAGCTAATACTAAAATAAGTGCAGTTGTTCCTTGAATAAAGTAATACACATAATTTCTTCCGAATATATTTGATGCAATTTGAGAGACAACAGTCTCATCGTGTTTCGGAGCGATACCGTACCAATATGCCAAAACGGTGATACCAGTAAATAAGACGGCAAGAATTGCTCCCATCATCACTAAAGTAGTCGCTGCATTTTTAGCAGCTGGCGCCTTAAAGTTAGGAATTGCATTTGAAATCGCTTCTACCCCTGTTAATGCAGAACACCCAGATGAGAATGCTTTTAATAAAAAGAATAATGTAATTCCTGGTGCTACTGTACCAATAGGTGTATGCAAAGTTGCCGGCGCTTGTCCAGTGGCAATGTTAAAGACTCCAACAGAAATTAATACGATAAGTGCTAGTACAAAGAGATAGACAGGATAAGCAAGAATAGAAGCAGATTCTGTTACTCCTCTTAGGTTCAGGATTGTAATAAAAATAACAAGTATTACAGCAATTAGAACGGTGTACTGATGTAAAGCTGGAAATGCGGATGTAATTGCATCTGTCCCTGCGGATACACTTACAGCTACGGTAAGAATATAATCTACCAGCAAGGATCCACCGGCAACAAGCCCAGCATTTATACCTAAATTTGTTTTGGAAACAATGTAAGCTCCTCCTCCGTGTGGATAGGAATAAATAATTTGTCTGTACGATAAAATAAGTGCTGTTAACAAAACGAGAACGCCAATTGCGATTGGAATAGAATACCAAAAAGCGATCGATCCAATTGTTGCAAGAACGATTAAAATTTGTTCTGTTCCATATGCAACAGAAGAAAGAGCATCAGATGAAAGAATGGCTAATGCCTTTAATTTATTTAATTTTTGTTCACCTAATGCATTTGATTTAAGAGGTCTACCAATTAAAAACCTTTTGAATGCTGAAAACATGGATGCACCACCAATATGTAAATTTTCCAATGAACAGAATATCACAATTGGTAGCGGGTGAATAGATATTTTTGTTATGAATTCATTCTTTTTTTTAAGTAAATTGACAAAACAGTGACAGAATAACTTTTTTACTATATAAAAAGAATGGATATGGAGAAGAGGGGATATTAAAGTTATTGACTATATAAAGGATTTGAAATTGTAAAATAGGGTGCAATATGGAGGTTTATGGTTTTTTACATAATGTTTTCTATATGTGAAAATGAATATCTCTTTAATTAAGGAACAAGCCTTCGATATGTTGAAGGCTTGTTATTTTTAAATTCTTATCAGGTAGGGAATTCAATAGTTTCAATACCCATTTCTCGTGCTATTAACGTAAAATCTTCTTTACTTATTTTGAGATGTCCATATCTAAATGGATATCCCCACTTTTTCTTATCTTGAATAAAAGATAGTTGATCAATAAGAGGATGAATGTCTATTTCTTTACATGGATAAAATTTGATATTTCTGCGAAAAGGAATAAAGCTGATTTCGCAGATGTATTACACCATACGTCCCAGCAATATAAAATGATTGTTTTTTCTTTCGATAATTCTGATAAGCGATTTTCTAATTCAGATTGCGGAATTTGAAGTGCTCCTGTTATCATCTCTTTTTTTAACTCCGGTGTTCCATTTCGTACATCAACTAATATGTAAGCATCAGGATTTAATTTTTTTGCTTGTAAAAAATCCATTGGACTAAATGTAGAAGCAATACGACCTTTGAAATATTCCATTTCAAGCATATTAGCATTCCTCCGCGTTTTTTAAGATTTTTAACAAACATGTTTTTAGAAAAAATTGTTCTTCTTTCGTTAAAGGAGATAAAATCTTCATCTCTGACTGTGTTAATAATCCCCAACAGTTTTCCAATACCCCTTGACCTTTGTCTGTAATTTGGATGCAATAGGATCTGCGGTCTTTTTGGTTTTTTATTCGAACTAAATATTGTAGTGATTCTAAGTGGTCAATAAAATCTACCATTGTTGTACGATCGATTTTTAATTCGGTAGCAATTTCCTTTTGAGAAAGGTTAGGTTTTTCATTGATTGTAATTAAGACCCCATATTGTCTTGCGTTAATGTTGTAGGGTTTTAATTTTTCTATCAAATCTAGTTCTAGTAATTGTTCTACTTTTCCGGTAAGGAATCCGTATGATTCTAAGATTCTGCTCAATATATCCTCCTCCTAAACAATCACCTTTATATATAATCAGTATAACTGACTATTTTTAAATGTCAACCATTAAATGGTAAAAAAACATAGAGAATTAAGTGGAGAATAATGTTCTTATAAAAATTATAAATAGGAAGAGGTAAATGTATTATGAAAAAATTGGGGAAAAGTGAACTTTTTTCTAGTTTGATGGTAATAAATATATAGAATAAAAAATAAGGAGGGAAGAGTTTGGAGGAACAACGGTTAATTCAACAAGTAAAACAAGGAGACAAAGAGGCGTTTAATCAACTACTACAACCGTACATACAAAAAGCATACCAAACGTCTTATCTCATAGTAGATGATAAAGGGTTAGCGGAAGATGCGGTACAGGAGTCACTCATACAAACATATGAATCTATTTATCGTTTTAATGGAGACATTGCTTCGTTTAAAACTTGGTTTCATCAAATTTTAATTTATACAACTTTAAAACAGAAACGAAAAAAACGTTTTGCTTTTTTGCAACCTGAAACATGGTTTCGTATAAAAGATGTGAAAACACCAGAACATAATTATCTCATACAAGAAGAGTCTCAGATGATTCTCGATGCAGTGCAGCAATTATCTAGCAAGCATCAAATTGTTATTATTCTTTTTTACTATCAAGATTTGTCTATTTTAGAAATTTCGGAAGTGTTAAATGTAAAAGAAGGGACAGTAAAGTCGCGTCTTTTTAAAGCGAAAGAAAAGTTGAAGGATTATTTAGCGCATACTATTTTTTTAGACCGTGATACGGAGGTGAGTGTATGGATCGACAAATAAAGAAAGCATTTCATGAAAAAGTAAATGAAACTTCATTTCCGCAACATGTAAATATTGAACAATTGATACAAAGTAAGAAGAAAAAAATGAGCGGTTGGAAACAGCATGTTGCGATAGCCTCTGTCGCAATTTGTTTAGTGATTACCATGTTTGGATTAACGTTTCCTGCCTTTGCGGTAAGTATTCCTGTTATAAGAGACATTTTTAGATTTTTTGATAACGAAAGAGTTGAACTTCATAATGAAGTTAAAATAAATAAAGAGGAAAGAACAGGACTTTATCATGAGTATAAGAAGTACTCAAATGAACTCAATCTTACTCAGGAGAGTAACGGAATTAAATTCACTGTACATGATGCGACTTATGATGGGCAGACAGTATCTTTAACGTATTCTATTGAAAGTGAGCAAGACTTAGGCGATGATCCATTTACTTTGGACTTTCTAAAAATAAAAGGGTCCGGAGACATATCGGGAAGTAATGTGATTAAAAAAGTAGACGAACATAAGTATATAGGTTTAAAAACTGCTAGTACTTTGGAAGCTACTACAGAAGATAGTGTAAATATACAATGGAATATAGATAGGATTACAATCTCAGATACGGAAAAAGAAATAAAAGGAAATTGGAACTTTGAATTCACCTTAAAGGCAATAGAACGTAAAGAAAAATTTATTCATAGTAGTGTAGAACAAGATGGAGTAAAAGTAACCATTGAGAAGCTATCCATATCACCGATGTCATTTATCATTTCGTATAAAGAAGAGGTTTCCGAGTATATGAAAAATAGATGGGATGATGTATATGTTGATTTAAAAATTAAAGATGATTTAGGGAATAGTTATGCCGGGGAAGGAAACGGGAGTATACGTGATGAAAGTTCTTATACTTTGAATGGGAGTAAAACATTTCAAAAAATCAATCAGAATGCAACAAAACTTATTATAACTCCTCATATTATGTTAAGTAATCACAATGCTGATAACTATGGAGAAGCAGGAGGGACCGGAAGTGGAGGAAGTAAATTTTCTATACTAAAAATAATCGGTAGTGATAAAGAAGATCTTGTATTAAAAGATATCGTTATCGAATTAGAAAAATAACATATGAATTGAAAGGGCTGTTTTATTTAGATAGGACAGTCCTTTGTATGTTAGTAAAAAGATAGATAAGAGTGATGATGGAATTTTCGGATACGCAAGGAATAAAATACTTTAAACAATAAGATTCTTTTTAGAAGCTATAAACAAAAGTAGGTATTCGAGATATGTATACAAAAAATACTGAAAATTATGTTAAAATAGTGTTAATTGTTTGAAAAGGAGGATTTTATTATGAAAAATGGTCATCTTGCAAAAGTAGATTTAACGAAAAGAATGGAATCAAAGCAAAAATATAATAAGAAGCTGGAAAAATATCAAATGCGTTTACTTGCGTTGCAGCAGATTTTACGAAAAGAAAAAATAGCTGTTATTTTGGCTATGGAAGGCTGGGATGCTGCTGGAAAGGGCGGAGCCATTAAACGAATTACCGAGCATCTTGATCCGCGTGGATTTCAAGTAAATCCAATTGGCGCGCCTGCGCCTCATGAAAAACGTTATCATTATATGCAAAGATTTTGGCGGAAAATCCCGCAATATGGTCAAATCACTATTTTCGATCGCTCATGGTACGGTCGTGTATTGGTCGAACGCGTTGAAGGTTTTGCTATAAAGGAAGAGTGGACGAGGGCATACGATGAAATCAATGAGTTTGAAAAACTATTAACAGATGACCGTTACATAGTAGCAAAATTCTTCTATCATATTAGTAAAGATGAACAGTTAGCACGATTTAAGGACCGAGAGCAAAATCCACTTAAGAAATGGAAAATTACAGATGAAGATTGGCGCAATCGTGAAAAGTGGGATGAATATGTCGAGGCCATAGAAGATATGTTTGAAAAAACAGACAAACCAAATGCGAAGTGGCATATTATACCTGGCAATGATAAGTTGTATGCGCGTGTGAAAACATTGAAAGTGATTATTTCGTTAATTGAAGATTATTTCTTAGAACATGGTATAGAACTACCATCATACTATCATGAAATGAAAGAAGAAAAGGAAGAGGAACAGAACGAGTACAAGATATAAGTCGTTAAATTTGCATGGAATGAATCTATCTTCTTTGTTTTTCTCTTAATGTGAAGTAGGGATCCAGACTATCTATTATGCAGAATAAAGTTTTTCTATACCTCTGATTCGCAGCCTGAAGCATTCTATTTTCCTTGCAAGCTGCGAATTAGAACTAGGTATACATGGCGTTTTTTACCTAATATGGTATGAAAGCAACTTTTGATTTTATTTTTTTCAGAAAAGAGCAATTAAATGCATTTTGAAAAATTATTATGACTGCATCTTATATTTATGGTGATAAGAGAATTGCGAAGGGACAGATGGAATTGAATAGAATCAAATATATTCTTGTATTTGTCATATCTTTTGGCAGTATTTTTAATTCTTTGGCACCTCATATCTATGCTTGTGAATGTAAAGGTTCAACTGTGGAGGAATCGTTCGGAAAACATGATGCAATATTTGAAGGGAAAGTACTGAAAATTGAAGAGGATAGTGAAAAGGGACAAGCTATATTATTTGAGGTGAAGACAAATTGGAAGGGTGCAGATACATCTCAAATAATGATCTATACCAATCTAGGTTCGTGTATGTTTCGATTTACAAAAGGAGAAAGCTATCTTGTTTTTTCATCAAAGCGAGGTACGACAGGTCAGCTGTATACGTCTGATTGTAGCGGTACGAAACAGCTGCAAAGAGCAGAGAATGATGTATCTGTTTTAAGTCATATTGTGAAGGGACAAGTTCCAACGAAACAAGTAGATGTTGAACATGCTATGCCAAATGATCATGGAACAAATAGGGTCATCATTATCTTGAGTTTAGCTTTATTCGTAATGGGTATATGGGTATTGATAATAATAAATAAAAGAAAAAAATGATGAATAAAATAGAAAAATAGCGATTTTCTTTATGTTAATAAATGGAGTTTATTCTTGTGTCAGCTCTATAACTATGCTAAAATTTATATAACTTTTAATGAACGGAGGGGTCTCCTTTGATCTTAATCAGATTACGTCTCAATACTTTGTGCCAATAATTGAATAGCGCTCAAAGGCTCTGTCTGTGTACAGAGTAAACGGGATTGGTCTGTCTCTTTAAAGGAACCCAATTGAACTTATATGTGAAAAGAGGGGAGGACGAATACGCCCTCTTTTTGTTTTGCCTTTAAAACAGAATGATGAGATGCATGTATACGAACATTTTTTATGTTGTATGATGCTGGATTTGACGACCATTGAACAAGCAAGCAGAGATGCTTTTTATGTTTATTTGTTGTGCTCTCATCCGTTTATGAAAAACACAGGCAGTAGCTTGTGTTTTTTAGTTTGCGCGTAATCGAAATGGAGGAATAAATATATGGAACAGGTAGTACAAAGAGCAATATTAGTCGGAGTGAATTTAAATAGCGAAAGTGATTTCGAATATTCAATGGAGGAGTTAGCGAATTTAACGGAAGCGTGTGATGTAGAGGTGATAGGGAAAGTAACACAAAATTTACATCGTGTAAATCCATCTCATTATATTGGAACGGGTAAGATTGAAGAAGTGGCAGCGTTCGTGAAAGAAGCGGATGCAAATTTGGTCATTTTCAATGATGAATTATCGCCTTCACAAATTCGAAATTTAGAAGCAGATTTAGATTGTAAAGTGATTGATCGTACGATTTTAATTTTAGATATTTTTGCGCAGCGTGCTAAGACGAAAGAAGCGCAATTACAAGTTGAAGTAGCTCATTTACAATATATGATGCCTCGTTTAATAGGCCTTCGTGAATCGTTAGGAAGACAAAGCGGTGGTGTTGGTACGAAAAACAAAGGTGTAGGGGAAAAGAAGTTAGAGCTTGATCGCCGTAAGATTGAAGAGCAAATTGCAGCGTTAAATAAAGAGTTAGAAGCGCTCGTTGCACAGCGTAAAACGCAGCGTAAACAGCGCAAGAAAAATGAAGTGCCTGTTGTTGCGTTAGTAGGGTATACAAATGCCGGGAAATCAACAACGATGAATGCGATGCTTGAAATGTTTAACGGATCTGCAGAGAAACAAGTATTTGAAAAAGATATGTTGTTTGCGACGCTTGAAACAGCTGTGCGAAATATTCAATTGCCAGATAACAAATCGTTTTTATTAACAGATACCGTTGGATTCGTTAGTAAATTGCCGCATCATCTTGTGAAAGCGTTCCGTTCGACGTTAGAAGAAGTGGCGGAGGCTGATTTATTGATTCATGTTGTGGATTATGCAAATCCAAACTATGAGCATCTGATTGAGATTACAAATCAAACGTTAAAACAAATCGGCGTGGAAAATATCCGGGCAATTTATGCTTATAATAAAGCGGATGTGATAAATATTGAAATTCCAAAAGTACAAGATGATCGGGTATATTTGTCTGCGAAACAAAAAGTAGGTATTGATGAGCTTGTGCATATGATTCGCACGAAAATTTATAAAGATTATACAAAGTGTGAAATGTTAATTCCTTATGATCAAGGACACCTAATTTCTTATTTTAACGAGCATGCTAACGTTTTATCGACAGACTATGAAAATGAAGGTACGAAGATTACCGTGGAATGTAAAATGAGTGATTTCGAAAAGTATAAAAGGTATGCAATACGCTAAAAAGTTCACATGAAATAGGAAAAGAAGAGCTGCTGGAAAGTAGCTCTTCTTTTCATGATCTTTTCGTTGCATATATACATGTATCTCTTAATTCAGTCCCATCTATTGATACACTATTATTCTCTAAAAGACCTTCTAATTTAAATCCTAACCTTTCTGGTATGGCACGGCTTTTGACATTTCTTGAGTCACAGCGAATTTCTATTCGATTTGCTTGTAATTCATGAAAAGCAAAATCTACAATTCCTGTAACAGCTTCTGTCATGTATCCCTTCCCGCTAAAACGAGAGTGAATCCAATAACCAATTTCAAATTTCGGAATATCCCAGTTAATGCGGTGTAACCCTGAAGAGGCAACAAACTCACCTGTGTCTTTAAGGAAAATGAGTAATCGTAAATCTTCACGCGCCAAAAATTTCACGTGAGAATCTCTAATATTTGCTTCTACCTCTTGTTCTGTTTGTTCTTTTTGTGCAAAAGGCATCCAAGGTTTTAATTCTTCAATAGATTCATTGATAGCGTTATATACTTCTTTTCCATCTCCGGGTCTTGGCATCCTTATGAGAAGTCTTTCCGTATAGAACTCAGAAGGGAAATCTAATAGCAGTGGATTCATAAGAAACGCTCCTTATTTGTTATTTTATATTATGATACATGAATGGATGTATATGGTAAATCTTTTTTCTGAATTTTAATAAAAATAAGGTTTATTAGATTTTAGGAGTTACGTTCATTTCGCAATGTAGTAAGCACAGAAGTGGAAAAAAAGGAAGAAGAGGTATAGAATAGGTTTTGTTTAAAAAGTCAGAGAAATAAAAGTGTGTGAAACATATGCAGAGGTTGTTTTCAGCACAAGAGGAGAGGAGCGTGTAGCATGCAGACAGCAACAAAGCCGAATGCGATGAATACACCAACGATTTACCGTATTTTATTTGCGATTAGTTTAGGGCACTTTCTTAATGATTCGATGCAGGCGGTTGTACCGGCGCTGTTTCCTATTTTAGAAAAGTCGATGAATTTATCCTATATGCAGGTGGGATGGATTGCCTTTGCTCTCAATATGACATCATCTATTATGCAGCCGGTGTTTGGGATGTATTCAGATAAGAAGCCTTCCCCGTATTTGCTGCCACTAGGAATGTTTTCAAGCATGCTTGGGATGATTGGACTTGCGTTTGCACCGAACTTGTTTATTGTTATTTTATCTGTTTTATTCATTGGACTTGGATCCGCTGTCTTTCATCCAGAAGGCGCACGTGTTGCTTATATGGCGGCAGGAGCAAAGCGTGGTTTAGCACAATCCATTTATCAAGTAGGGGGAAATACAGGGAACTCGCTTGCGCCAATTTTTACGGCACTTGTATTTGTTCCACTTGGACAAATTGGAGCAGTATGGTTTACGGGCTTTGCGATGGTTGGAATTATTTTACTATACTTTGTTTCAACGTGGTATAAAGGAGAGTTAGTAAGCGGGGCTGTAAGAAGAAAGAAACGTGCTGCGCTAGAAGCTGACAGTTTAGTAATAAGTAGCCGAATTAAGTTTGTTATTGTTTTACTTGTATTTTTAACGTTTGTTCGCTCATGGTACGGAGCAGGGATTGGAAACTTTTATCAGTTTTACTTAATCGAGCATTACGGATTATCTATTAAAAATGCACAGTTTTACGTATTTGCTTTCATGATTGCTGGTGTACTTGGTACGTTCTTTGGCGGACCGTTAGCAGACCGGTTTGGAAAGCGAAATATTATTGTTTTTTCCATGCTTGGTTCAGCACCTTTAGCGCTGTTATTGCCGCACGTTTCGCTCGTATGGGTTGTTCCATTGTTTATTTGCATTGGATTTATTAGTTCGAGTAGCTTCAGTGTGATTGTTGTGTATGCCCAGGAGCTTGTTCCAGGAAAGGTTGGTATGGTATCTGGACTAATTGTCGGACTTGCCTTTGGACTTGGGGCGTTAGGAGCAGTTGTACTTGGAAAGTTGGCAGATATATATAGCCTGAACTTTATTATGATATTATGCAGCATGTTACCGTTAATTGGATTATCATCATGGTTATTGCCAAATGACCGTAAAAAGATGAAAAGAGTTTAGAGGTATATTTATTTTATTTTAATACAAAGAGGTGTAACTTATATTTCAAGTTACACCTCTTTAATAGTTATCGTTTTAATTTTTTCAACAGTGGTAGTCGATTAATACGGTCACCGAGAATGTCAGAAGCAAGGCCGCTTGTAAATACAAAAGCGAAATAAACAAGTCCTCCAAGGGCACCACATACGACCACAATTAATAATGACTCCATATAGGATTGACCAGGAATTAACCATTTTAATAACGTTTTTGTGCCAACTACTACAGCAGACATCGCAGCCGAGTAAATGGTAATAAGTAATATTGTTTTACCAGTCTTTACGATGTCAAACTTTGTATATTTCACAATGCAGTATAACATGATTACATCAGAAACGAGGTAACCAAGTATAGTTCCTAATACAGCGCCGTGTCCGCCTAGTGCGTATAGAAGCGGTGTGTTGACAACAACTTTTACAAGAATACCAGCAGTAAAAGCAATCATTGTTTTACGCTGATAATCAATGCCTTGTAAAATCGCAGCTGATACGGTGAAAATCGCACTCATTACAGCAGATGGTGCATACGAGATTAAATATTGTGACCCATCTAATGCTGTAGTGTGATCAAAATATACCATGCGAAATGCATCATATGCGATGCTCGCAAGCCCAAATGATGCTGGAATTGTGAAAAATAATAAGACTGTGAAAATCTTTTCAATTTGGTTTTGCAGTTCATCTAATTTACCACCCGTAAATGATTGTGTAATTGCCGGGATGATTGAAAGTGAAAATCCTGTTGCTAGTGATGCTGGTATCATAATCAACTTTTGAGCATAGTTCGTAATGTAAGCGAACACAGCGTTTGCTTTATCAAGTGGTGTGCCTATTGCTTGCAGTGCATCAGCAACTGTATATTGATCCACTAATGTATAAAGTGGAATGGCAATACCTACAAAGACAATTGGAATCGCATATCGAAGCAGTTCCATATAAATCTTTGTTAAGGAGAATGAAGAAGAGCGTGTTTTTCGTTCTCCTTCTTGCGGACGAAGTCCATTGTATTTTTTCCAGTACATAATGAGCATGGAAACACTGGCAATTGCTCCAATAACAGCGCCAAATGTTGCAACTGCTACAGAAGATGCGACTGATCCACCTAATAGTTTAGAAACGATAAAGCTTCCAACTAAAATGAAAATAACACGTGCAATTTGTTCCACAACTTGTGAAACAGCACTTGGTTTCATATATTGAAAACCTTGGAAATAACCGCGCGTAACGCTCATTGCTGGCACAATAATAAGTGCAAAGCTTAGCGCACGCATTGTTAATGTTACATCTTCGACAAATCCAGGTTCAGGTGTTTTAGAGCGGATAATTAATTCCGATACGTATGGTGCGCCGAAAAATAAAATTAAGAAACCAAGGAATCCCATAACCATCATTACTTTTAAGCTTGAGTTATATAACTTTTTACTTGTACTGTAATCTCCTAAAGCGTTATATTTGGCAACAAATTTTGAAACGGCGATCGGAATACCTGCCGTTGAAAAACTTAGTAAAATCCCATACCAGGAGTACGCATAAGAATATAAAGCAACTCCTTCACTTCCAACTAAAGCTTGAAATGGGAAGAAATAAATAAAACCTAAAATACGTGAAATCATTGTCGCACCGCTTAGCAGTGCAGTGCCTTTCAATACTTTTGAAGTAGACAAAATACTTCCTCCTACTCTGGTTGCTTAAGAATCATCTTTTTCTACTATAAACTTGTCTTAGTATTTTATAAAGTAAAATAATCAATTTATTATTACAGAATTTTTACAAAGTGTGTTTGTTTGGGGGATTTTAATAGATGGTTTGGGTGTTTGTAATAATACAATCGTTTACAAGACATGAAGATGCAATTAGGAAAAATTTATCATATAATAAGGGTGATTCAAAAGAGATATTAGGGGGTGTGGATATGGCAATTACAATGAAATTGCTAGATACTGCAGCGTCTCATGCAAAGCCAAGTATGGAAAAGGCGATACTTTGCATGAGGTAGAAATCTAACATATAATTGCCTAAATGGACTTGTATCATTTCTCTTATATTTGGCTTTGCACCTTATTTAGATGAAATATAAAAAATAAGGGGCGAGCGGAAATGAAATATGTAAAAGCAACGACTGTTTTACCTGAACAGTTAATTATAGAAATTCAAAAGTACGTGCAAGGTGAAACGATTTATATTCCAAAACCAGAAAATGCTTATCATAAGTGGGGCACGCGCTCTGGAGGGAGAAAGCAACTTGATGATCGAAATAAAGCGATTAAACATGCTTTTCAAAAGGGAACTTCAATTCATCAACTAGCTGAAGAGTATTTTCTCTCCATTGAAACCATTAAAAAAATCGTGTACTCCAAATAAATTAAGATAAACTTGTTGGTACTGCGTATTTTATATAAACTACGCAGTGCTTTTTTATGTAAAGATTGTTTCTAAATGATCTTCTGCATTTTATAAAGCAAATGCATTGTATAAAATAAAAAATAGATAAACAATTTTGTATGGAGTGATAGGAATGAATGCTTTTATTAGAAGTGATCAATACAATTTTATAAAATCACAAGCTCATATTCTAGTGAATGGACATGCAACTGCCAATGATAAGGGAGTTATTGCTGCTCTGAAATCCCTGGCGACAGAAAAAGTATTACATTTGTTTGAGGATCTTACTGATGAGCAAAAAGAATTAATCGATATGATTTTGACGATTGAAAATAGAGAGAATGCAGAATTATTTTTGCTCAAGTTAACCCCATATGTCATACCGTTTCAAGAGGTGACCCAGCAAACATTAAAAAAATTATTTCCTAAGGCTAAAAAGCTTAAACTGCCCAAAATGGAAGAAGTCAATATGAAAGAGATATCTTACTTAAGTTGGATTGATAAAGGAACAAGTAGAAAATTTATTATATCTCGGAATAATAATAAGCTTGTAGGCGTACAAGGTACATTTCAAAGTATAAACAAAAAAGGGATTTGTGCATTGTGTCACGGACATGCTGAAGTAGGAATGTTTCTTGTTGAAATAAAAGGTGATGTACCAGGTACTTTTGTTAAGAAGGGAAACTATATTTGTCGGGATAGTACAGTGTGTAATTGTAATATTACTTCACTCGATAAATTACATGATTTCATTGAGAGAGTGAGGAAATAAGTAATAGATAAAGTTGTGAATAGGGAAAGAAAAAGGACACTACTATTTGTGTCCTTTTTTCCTTATTGCATTATTTCTTTTGCCAGTTTACTTTAATAAAGTCTTCACGACCAGACTCTTTCCGTTCTTGTGCATATTTCTCTGGATTCTTTTTATAAAAATGTTGATGATATTCTTCAGCCACGTAAAAGGGAGCAGCTGGGCGAATTTCTGTTACAATTGGGTCTTTAAACATACCGCTGTCTGCTAATGTTAGCTTTGATTTTTCAGCAAGCTCTTTTTGTACGTCATTATGATAAAAAATTGCTGTACGATAAGATGGGCCACGGTCGAAAAATTGTCCGCCGTCATCTGTTGGATCGATTTGTGGCCAATATAAATCTAATAACTTTTGATAAGGAAATATAGTAGGATCAAATGTAATTTGAACAACTTCTAAATGTCCGGATTCCCCCGATTTTACATCTTCATATGTTGGATTTTCAACATGTCCTCCTGCATAGCCTGAAAGGACTTTGTGTATACCAGGCAGTTCATCAAATGGTTTTACCATACACCAAAAGCAGCCGCCCGCAAAAGTTGCAAGTTCATATTGTTTTTCTTCCATCGTATTTAATCCCCCTAAATTGATATGTTTTATATAGTATCATATATGTTTTGTATCATCGCAAGAGAAAAGTCAGGAGGAAACATAAAAAAATTATTGTGCACGTTTATCAATAATGTCTCCATTTTGATTGATTTGTACATCATTGGAAATTGACTGTAAATATTGAAGCATGTTTTGTTTTTCTGTACCTTGAAGCGGTGTAATTTGGTTATTACGAATCATATAAGGATTAAATGACATGCGGACGTCGTTTCCTTTAAATTTAATCGTTAGAACTCCAGTTTCTGCACTATGTTCTTTTACATAATCAGGGAAGAGAAAGTTTCCAAGTGAGTATGCAACGGGAACTTTGTCGTAATATTCAAAGCCTTGTAACCAGTGGGGGTGACTTCCAACAATCGCATTTGCACCTGCTTCTACTATTTTTTGTACGTATTCTTTTTGATAAGCAGCAGGACGATTTGTTTTTTCGACTCCCCAATGCATATACACAATCATATAATCGGCATCTTTCTTTTGTTCTTTAATTGTTTTTGTGACTAGGTTTAAATCGTAACCATTTGCAATCCCAGGTTTATTATCTGTAGCTACCCATGCAGTATCAGGCATAAAACGAACGAAAGAGAGGAATTTGAATTTTTTTCCCTTAATTGTAACTTCTCGCGTTGTATATGCATCTTTTGCATTTTTTCCTGCACCGATATACGGAAATCCCATTTTTTCAACATGGGAAATTGTATCCAATAAGCCGTCTTGAAAATAATCGAGTGTATGGTTATTTCCGATATTAACAATATCATAGCCTGTATTTTTAATAGCTTTTAGCGTAGAAGGGTCGCTTTTTATCCAAAACTGTTGGCCAGGATATTTTTTCTCGCGAGTTGTAAACGTAGATTCTAGATTTACAAATGAGTAGTCCGCTTTTTCTATTTCAGGTTTTACATGTTGAAATGGATAATCAGCACCTTTACTTTGAATAACAGGTCGTAATTGCCAATCAAACATTGTATCACCTGAAAATGTAAGGGTAATCTCAGGATCTTCTTTCGGTTTTTTTGTTTGTTCTTTTCCTTTTGCTTTTTCTATTTGCTCATTTTTCGCTTCTGAATGTAGCGCATAGTTAATCAATAAAATTATCGGGGTAAAAAGTACGGCTAATACTATAGTTCGTTTTAGTAATGTTCTTTTTCGGATTTTCATAAGTAGTCCTTTCTTTATAAGGTTAATAGTATGTAACGATATTAATTTTGAAATATATTTAAATATTAATTTTTAGTGATTTAAATAGTAAGGTAACTCGAGAGGTTTCATTAGAGCAATGAGGGTGTTTAATAAACTAGATTTTTATTAATCTATAATTCTACTTATAACTTTATATGAAAATGGATCTTAAGGAAAGTAACAAAATTGAAATTTTTAGTAAAGTATCAAAAAATGAAGGAATATTCAATGTCATAATAATAGCTATTTAAAGAAGGGGGTTGGAGGGAGAAGTGGGAAATATTATCATTCGAAGGGAATTTTATTGGAGTTAAAATGAAAATAGAAATTTTTCTTTAAGAACAATTATATCTTGTTTTATAATAACAATATTCAGGTTTTTTTGTTTTTTAAAAGGAGAGATAGAATTCATGGGGAATTTAGTCAATGGTCTATTTGTTAGAGCAACTATACAAGATGATTTACAGCAAATTTAAAAGCTATGTACGACTTATGATCTAGCTATTTACGGTGAAGTTGATACAACAGAAGAGGATATTATCAACTCATGGAAAGGTATTGATGTTAGTAAAAGCTCTTTTGTTGCTTTAAATGAAGAAGAAAAAATAATTGGATACGGAATTCTTACAGGAAATGAAAGACAGTTTCCTTCTGCCGTATTAATAAATCCTGATTATATCAATCAAGGCATTGAACATTCATTATGGTCAAGGCTTGAAAAGCGTGCTGCAGAGCTCGTTGAGTATTCATCTCTCATGGATGGTACGATTGTAACACAAGCAAATAATCACAATGAGGAAAAAGTATTAGAAGAAGCTGATTTTATTCTAACTCGTATTTGGTGGGGGATGGGAATTGAATTGAAATCAAATGTTCCATCACCACTATGGCAAAAAGGCATTACTATACGACATTACATACCAGGTGCGGATGATGAGAGAGTGCATCAAGCTTTTAATGAATCCTTTGCAGACCACTGGAATTCGCATCCTTCTACGTTAGAAGAGTTTTTGAAACGTACCGAAAGAGAGGGCTTTCATCCTCCATTATGGTCACTTGCGATGGATGAGGAGGAAGTGGTTGGTTTTATTTTTAGCAAAAAGGATACTGACAATAAAGCTGAAATTACACATTTAGGTGTAAGACACTCTAGACGAAAAAAAGGATTGGGATTGGCACTATTACATCATGCATTTGGTCAATTGCAACAAGAAGGAATTTCAAAAGTTCATCTACATGTAGATTCTGAGAATATTACAGGCGCACCTCGCGTATACGAAACAGCTGGAATGAAAGTACAGAGTAAATTCGTTCGCTTTGATAAGGAAGTTTCAGTTAGAAAATAAAGAAGAAGTCCGGTAGTAAAGTACTGGACTTCTTTCATTTCATATTACTATATATCCATTTTAAACTTCTGACACATAAGTCGCTGCTATGCAGAATACAATATGCCCCTGCACTCGCTTACTCCTTTTGTTTTAAATATGGCATGTGGTAGGAAAAGGCTCCGACCGTTTCTATGCGCGGCCAGATGCTCTCGCCCCTCTCAGAAGAAAGAGGTGTGTCGGTTTTTTACTTTTAAAATTGTAAACAAAGATAGCTTAAAGTTCCGAATTCATAGCTTCGGTGAATTATTTTTGGCTTTGCATTACCACTTCCCATTGCAATGAAAAGAGGAACAAAATGTTCTGCTCTTGGAACAGCTAAACGTGCATGGGGAGCTTTAGCTTCCCAGTTAAATAACGCATCTGTGTTGTTGTTTTGGATTTGATCAATAAGCCATTCGTCAAATTCAACGGCCCATGGTTCGGGTGTAGTTTGTTCCCATTTTAACATTCGCAAATTGTGCACGGTAACTCCGCTTCCGATGACTAAAATATCTTCTTCTCCCAGTCCTTGAAGAGCCTGTCCGATGTCATATTGTTCTTTTGCAGGTAGGAATGGATTAACGGAGATTTGAACAACAGGAATATCAGCTTTTGGATACATACGGTGCAGGAGTGTCCAAGAACCATGATCTAATCCGCGTGTTGTATTTTGTTGAACTGGAATCCCTTGTTTTTTGAATTTTTCTTCTAACATTGCTGCAATAGATGACGAGCCTTTTGCCTTGTATTTTATTTCATATAGTTCAGGAGGAAAACCACCAAAGTCATAAATCGTTTCATATTCATTATCTGAGGAAGAAATAGCTAAAATCTCACTTTCCCAATGAGCTGTAAAAATGACAATCGCCTTTGGTTTATATGTTTCACCAAGTGTTTGTAAAAAACTCGTATAGTCTGTATCTTGAATGGCTAGCATAGGTGACCCATGTGCTAAAAAAAGAGATGGCATCATGTTGATTACCTCCGATAATTTGATTACTTTATGTAAGTAACTATATATCTTTATTTTTGTTTCGTCAAGAATGAAGTAGTAGAAATTAAAATATCATAATTTGTAATAAGGAAAGCTTTTACATATAATTTATAGTAAGAAAAATGAATGACAATTCATTTTGTAAGGGTGTAGATTTGTATTGTTGAATAATAGATGAGAGATTTTGGGGGGGCGTTCAAAATGAATAGACAAGAGAGCTTCATTATGACATCAGATGGATCGGAAATTTATTTACGTAAATGGTTGCCAGAAAATAAACCTCGCGGGATTGTTCAAATTGCACATGGTATGGCGGAACATGCTGATGCATATATAGAATGTATTGAAGCGTTATTGGAGGCTGGGTATGGGGTATATGCTCATGATCATCGCGGACATGGAAAAACAGTGAAACAGGAAGACGATTACGGACATTTTGAGCCGAATGTGGGCTGGGATCAAGCCGTCTCTGACGTGATTTTCGTTTCAGAGCTTATTCAGAAGGAGTATATCTGTCCAATTTTCTTATTAGGGCATAGTATGGGTTCTTTCTTATCAAGGCGTGCTGTGCAGCTTCGCGGTGAATTGTATAATGGTTTCCTTATTTCAGGAACGGGAGGGAATCCAGGACTTTTAGGAGTCATTGGTCATAAAGTGGCAACAGTTGAAATGAAACTGCGCGGCGCAAAAACGAAAAGCCCGATGCTGAACTTTTTATCATTTGGTAATTTTAATTCGCATTTTAAGCCAAACCGTACGAAGTTTGATTGGCTATCTTCTGATACGAATCAAGTTGATAGATACATAGAGGACTCATTATGTGGATTTATTTGTACAACGAGTTTTTACCGTGAATTATTTAACGGTGTGCTGACTGTGAACAAACTTGAAGCATTTAAGAAAACACCAAAAGATTTACCTATTTATATTTTTTCGGGAGACCGTGATCCAGTTGGAAACATGGGAAAAGGTGTACAAGAAGTGTATGACATGTATAAAAAATGTGGTGTCAAAGATGTAACGATCCGTTTATATGAGAACGGAAGGCACGAAATGCTCCATGAGGTAAACAGACAGGAAGTGTTCCAGGATGTGATTTCTTGGTTAGACAAGCATATACAGTAGCGGTTTGTAACAGATGAAAACTAAGAACTTTCTACAACTTTTGTTTGGCAAATAAAAACAGCGGAACTAGAAAAACGCCTGCACAACAACATGGTCTAACTGAAAAGCAATTTACTATGAAAGATATCCTATATTTCAAATAAAGTCGCTTTAACAGAAAAGGCGACTTTATTCTACTAATAATGGATTTTTATGGTCCCCTTATATTGGGGATATAATATTGTTTCTTCAATATAAGGGCAGTTTAATGAAATAAGCTTTGTTGTAACAAAATGAGCATGTAACAATGGAGGATGAAGTTATGAAAAGGTTAGTAATTATTACAGTAGGTAAAACGCATAGTGGGAAAACTACATTTGCAAGAGCTCTAGAAAAAGAGTTACATAACTCTTTTGTTATGGACCAAGATAACCACGCTGAATTTATAAACACTTATTACAAGAACTTACAACCAAAACGAGGACCTAATACTCTTAAGCATGCTCTCTCAAAGTTAATTGTCGATTATACCAAAGAACACACTGATCTAAATCTTATTATTTGCAACTCAAATCGAAGTCGAAAAGGACGATTGTATTTACTGGAAGAGTTGTTTAATAAAGATGAGTTTGTCCGTATCTTAGTTCATTTTGATATTCCAGATGATGTTCTTCATAAACGAGTTACTCAAAGCGGGCGGAATACCAATATATTTAGAGGTGCATATTCTAATTTTGAGGAAGTGCTTGTTCGGCAACAGGCTGAATCCCTAAAAGAAGATGTAACAGATCCAGTAGAAGGTGAAGCAGATCATCTATTTGTAATTAAAGACAATGAGGAAGTTGATTCTGTTATTAAAGAAGTTGTTCATATTGCTGAATGTTTATGATTGCTCTTAGTTCGTTGATACTTATCAAGTAATGTTATAATTTCACAAAAGGTGTACTTATTTAAAAAGTAGAGGCTATTAAGATAAAGGGACGTCTTTTTTTGGAGAGAGAAAATAATCTCGCGATAAATATTCAGAAATAAAAGAATTTTATCCTCTGTGTACATAAAAGAAAAAAGGGAGGGGTATCAATGATTGTTAGAAAAGCATTAGTAGAAGAAGCAAACGAGCTAAGTAACCTTGCATTATCCTCAAAAGCAACTTGGAATTATAGTGAAGAATTTATATTAGCGTGTAAGGAAGACTTAATAATTACAGAACAATACATGAAGGATAACTATGTTTACATTTTAGAAGAAAACCAAGGAATGATTGGCTTTTTTTCCTTTCAAAGAAAAGAAGTAGACAGTCTTGATTTTTTATATTTAGATCCAGCGTATAAAGGAAAAGGCTATGGCAGAATTCTTTGGGAAAGTGTTGTTCAAAAAGCAGTTGAATTAAACATTAAGAGTTTTACGATTGATAGTGATTCAAATGCGAAAGGGTATTACATAAAAATGGGAGCGAAATTAATAGGAGAAACACCTGCTACTGTTTTTACAAATCGCCTATTGCCACTTTTGCGTTATGATGTGCAAATTGAGTCAGTCTAATCGGATATTTTGAATTCAGTTAGGAGATGCTAAGTATGACGTATATGGAAATGGAAAAGATGAGCGAGGTTTTGTTTCAATCTTGGTCAAAAGAGACAAGTTCAAAATGGACTTTAGATAATCCAGCGAAAGGGCAATGTGGTGTAACAGCCTTAGTAGTTCATGATTTCTTTGGAGGAGAGATCATAAAAACGAAAGCTCCTGAAGGATGGCATTTTTATAACAGAATCAATGGTAAAAGATATGATTTTACAGCATCACAATTTTTAGAAGAGATTACATATATGGATGTTCTTTCAAATAGAGAAGAAGCATTTGCTGATACAAATGAAATGCAATATGATGCTTTAAAGCAAAAGGTTCGTATCCATATAAAGGAATAGATCTTATATTAATTTATCTTTTGACTCTTATTGTTAAATAAGTTACTATAACGGTAGTAACTTATCTAAGAGGTATGATTATTTCTAAAAGAGTCGAGAGGGGAAATATTCGTGAAAACAGCATATGTAAGCGCTACAATCGTGACTTTGAATGAAAAAAATGAAGTGTTGAAAAATGGATATATCATTGTAGAAGATGATCGAATTATAGAGGTACAATCAGGAGAATTACCGAGCGGAAAAGAAGTGGATCAAGTCATTAATCTTCATGGAAAGTGGGTATTGCCAGGTTTGGTGAATGCGCATACGCATGTCTTGATGAGCATTTTACGTGGAATAGGTGACGACATGCTCTTAAAGCCATGGCTTGAAACGAGAATTTGGCCGCTTGAAAGTCAATTTACACCAGAGCTTGCTGTTGCTAGCACAGAGCTTGGTTTATTAGAAATGGTGAAAAGCGGAACAACAACATTTTCTGATATGTTTAATCCAATTGGAGTAGATCAAGATTCTATTATGGAAGCTGTTCGTAAAAGTGGCATGCGTGCTACTGTTTCTCGAACATTATTTAGCTTCGGAACGAAAGAAGATGAAAAGAAGGCAATTCAAGAAGCGGAGAAGTATGTGAAACGTTATTCCAATAAGGATGGCATGTTAACTACAATGGTTGCTCCTCATAGCCCGTATGCATGTTCTACGGAAATGTTAGAAGAGTGTGCACGAATTGCAGTGGAAAATAAGACGATGGTTCATATTCATCTTTCCGAAACAGAACGTGAAGTTCAGGATATTGAAGCACAGTATGGAAAACGTCCAGTAGAGTATGTAGCAGATTGTGGATTGTTCCAAAGACCGACAGTAATTGCCCACGGTGTTGTGCTGAATGATAATGAGCGCACTTTCTTAGCGGAACATGATGTGCGCGTGGCACATAATCCGATTAGTAATTTAAAATTAGGATCGGGTATCGCGAACGTTCGCGCGATGTTAGAAAGTGGCATAAAAGTCGGAATTGCGACAGATAGTGTTGCTTCTAATAACAATTTAGATATGTTTGAAGAAATGCGCATTGCCACTTTATTACAAAAAGGTGTTCATAAAGACGCGACAACATTACCTGTTGAAACACTTCTCACTTTAGCAACAAAAGTAGGAGCAGAGGTAATCGGGATGAGCCAAACAGGTTCATTAGAAGTAGGTAAGTGTGCTGATTTTATTACAATTGACCCATGTAATAAGCCGCATTTACAACCAGCAGAAGAAGTATTGTCACATCTTGTATACGCAGCAAGTGGAAAAGACGTTTCAGATGTTGTTATTAATGGAAAACATATTGTTTGGAACGGTGAGTGTAAAACGTTAGATGAAGAACGTATTATTTTTGAAGCGAGCCGTTATAAACAAGGGTTGAATATGTAAGTAATAAGAGAACACTATCCTTTCATTAAATGAAAGGATAGTGTTCTTGTCTATATTTGTAAGAATAAAAATTCAGTGAAATGTAACACTTTTATGATAATTATTCTGTTATAATATAAAGCACTTTATTATTTCATTAAAGGAGCCGATTTATGAAACAACATGAACGACTACTGATAGGAATTATACTTGCCACCTCATTATTGATTTCAGCTTGTAGTAATCCTTCGAGTAAATCGAAGGAAGTAAGTGAAAAACAAGTATTAAATGTAACAATCTCAGAAGAAATTCCGTCCTTAGATACTGCAAAATCTATGAACGGTACATCAGCGCATGTCATGCAAAATATATTTGAAGGATTATATGTACTTGATGAGAAAGATAACCCAGTGCCTGGTGTTGCAAAATCTTTTGAGAAAAGCACAGATGGAAAAACATATGTATTCCATTTGCGTAAAGATGCAAAATGGTCGAATGGGGATGCTGTAACAGCTCGTGATTTTGTTTATTCATGGCAGCGTACAGTGAACCGGGAAACAGCATCACAATATGCGTACATGTTATTTAATATAAAAAATGCGGAAACAATAAACAATGGAGCTTTAGCTGTAGATCAATTAGGTGTAAAAGCGATTGATGATGTTACATTAGAGATACAGTTAGAGAAACCGATCCCTTACTTCCTTAATTTGTTGACACTTCCTATTTATTTACCACAGCACAAATCGTTTGTTGAGGGAAAAGGAAGTAAGTATGGATTAGAACCAGAACATTTGATTTACAATGGTCCATTTGTTTTATCGGAATGGAAACATGAACAAGAATTTAAGTTGAAGAGAAATGATACATATTGGGATAAAAATAAAGTGAAATTAGAAGAAATTAATTTTCATATTGCAAAAGATACAGCGACAGCAGTTAATTTATATGAAACAGGTAGTATTGATCGTGCGCCAATTAATTCTTCGTTTGTTGATAAATATAAAGGGAAAAGTGATTTTCATACAACGAAAGATTCTGCTATAGCTATGTTACGATTTAATCAAAGAAATTCTACACTAGCAAACACAAAAATACGACAATCGCTTTCTATGGCTTTAAATAAGGAAGCAGTAGTAACTCATTTTCTAAATAACGGTGCAACAGCAGCTGAAGGACTTGTACCAGAAGGGTATAAAAATGAAAAAGATGGAAAAGATTTCAGAAAAGAAAACGGTGATCTTGCCGTATATAATGTTGAAAAGGCAAAAGCACTATGGAAAGATGCGAAAAAAGAGCTCGGTGTAGAACATATTACACTTGAATTTTTAACGTTTGAACAGGACCAAGCGAAGCAAACAGCAGAATATATAAAAGGAGAACTTGAAAAGAATTTACAAGGATTAACAATAAATATAAAACCTCAACCATTTAAACAAAAATTACAACTTGAACAAACGGGGCAGTATGATATATCGATGGTTGTATGGGGACCAGATTACAAAGATCCAATCAGTTATTTAGAATTATTTACGACAGATAATCCAAATAATAAAATGAGTTATTCAAATAAAGGATATGATAAGCTTATAAATAGTGCGAGAAATGATCTTGTATTGGATGAGCAAAAACGCTGGAAAGCTATGAAAGAAGCAGAGAGAATCTTATTAGAAGACGCTGCTATTGCACCGCTTTACCATACAGGTTCAGCATACGTTCAAAAGGAATATGTAAAAGATATTGAAAAACATCAATTTGGCGGTGTTTATACTTATAAACATGCTTATATAAATCAAAAAGAGAAATAGATAAAAGATTAAGTAGCTAAGTGCTTTGGATAAGCCTTAGCTTTTTTTCTTATATATACAAGTTAAAAAAACTTTCTTTATAGAGGGAGATGAGAGCATCTTGCCGTGCATAGAAGCGGTCAGGGCCTGTTTCTACCACATGCGAGGTTTCAAGCAAAGGGAGAAAGCAAGTGCAGGTCATGTTTTGTTTTGCACAGCAGCGACTTATATGTTGAATAAAATGGATCTATATAGTTTAATGTCTAGAATATTTCGAAGTTTTTACGTTGCGAACATGATACTATGAAAATATGGAATATATTTCAAAAATATATAAAAAGAGGATTGATTATGAAACAACCATCTATATTAGTCGTAGACAATGATAAGGATATTGTTCAATTAATTGAAGTGTATTTGCAGCAAGAAGGCTATAAAGTTGTAAAAGCTTATGACGGAGAACAAGCATTACAGTTATTTTTGGAACATGATATTGAACTAACTATTCTTGATATTATGATG
>NZ_JBALLY010000151.1:28727-29517 GCF_036963045.1 Bacillus sp. JJ864
TTCTTGATATTATGATGCCGGTAATGGATGGAATTGAAGTGTGTAGGAGAATACGAGAGGATTATAATATTCCTATTATGTTTTTAAGTGCGAAAACTACAGATGTAGATAAAGTCATCGGATTAAGTACAGGAGCAGACGATTATATTGAGAAGCCATTTAGTGTAATTGAGCTGATAGCACGAGTGAAAGCACAGTTAAGAAGATATACGTATTTAAATCACTCTTCAAAACAAGTTTATGAGAAGAAGATACAAATTAGGGGATTAGAAATAGATGAGGCTTCTAGAAAGGTAATGTTATATGGAGAAGATATTAATCTTACAAAGACAGAGTATGAAATTTTGTATCTGATGGTAACGCATCTAAACCGCGTATTTACACTAGAAGAAATTTATGAAAGTGTTTGGCGAGAAACAGCCTATGAAAGCAGTAATACTGTTATGGTTCATCTAGCAAGATTAAGAGGGAAGATAGAAGTGAATCCAAGAGAATCAAAATTTATCCAAAATGTATGGGGAGTAGGATATAAAATTGAGAGCTAAACTATTTCAAGGGTTACGAATGAAGATTTTTTTCATTTTTATATGCAGTATTGTATTAGCGACCTTATGTATTGTATTCTTTCAAAATGCTATTAGTCATGTATATGGAAATATAGCGGAATTGGAGGAGAAGTACTCTTTTATATATTTTGTTATTTTTCTTATCTTCACTTCATTCTTTTTCTTTCTATTATCAAAGAATATGATAACGAGATTAGAAGAAATTAATCAAAATGTAAAAGAAA
>NZ_JBALLY010000152.1:0-2714 GCF_036963045.1 Bacillus sp. JJ864
ATTAAAATCATACTAAAAAGAGAAATGTGTTAACCATGCTACAGAAGTAGTATTTTTTTATGTAAGTTTCGTACTTTCGATTGATTCATCTTATTATTAGCTTTAATAAAATATCAATTAGGTATATAGAAATTGGACATGCGGTAATAAGAATCTTCATATTCAGTTTCAGTATTTGTGCATTTCTAGTGTTTGGAAAGAATTATTTTAGTAGATTGCCAAAACATATCGGTAGAAGGGGGAATAATGAATATGAAATTCCTTAATTGGAAGGTGTTTTGCAATAAATGGTTTACTATTTATTTTTAGGAGTAACTTTTCCGAAATTTGGAAGATGGATAGTTTACGTCGATAACCAGTATGTATTAATGGGATTATCAAGTCATAAAGATTAAACATTTTATTTCACAACATGTTATGTTTTTCTTATTTCTAGAAATGTTGAAAATTAATATATTTAAGGTTATATTATCAGAGTGAACAATATTCTGATTTTTTAGTTTTCAGGAACTTACCTTTTTATTTATATATTCATCTTTAAAGGAGCTACTTTATGAATTTTAAAATTGTATTTTTTGATGTTGATGGAACCCTTACACATCATGAAAATGGTAGTATTTCAGATAAAACGAAAGAAGCTATAAAAACACTAAAAAATAAAGGGTTAAGGGTAGTTGCAGCAACAGGAAGACCGTTATCGATGTGCGATGAAATAAGAAAATTAGGAGTAGATACGTTCATTACAGCAAACGGAGCTTATGTGAAGCACAATCAAGAGGTTCTTCATAAAGTACCAATGGATAAAAATATTATTCGAGAAGTGGTTGAATTTGCATATATCGAGAATAACGGGCTGTCATTCTTTACAGAAGACTTTAGTATGAACGGTGTAGAAGATAAGGAAATATTAAATGCATTGCATGAAACGTTGTCATTGAATGCTTATCCAACTATAAATAAACATATTTATAATCAAGAGGTCTATTTGATGTGTTTGTATGCTACTGATGAAACAGTAGAAAAATACATTCATAAGTTCCCTCATTTAACGTTTAGCAGATGGCATCCTTTTGTATTAAATGTATTACAAGAAGAAGTGTCCAAGTCTTTAGCGATCAAAAGTGTTTTACAGTATTTTGGCATTGATAAATCAAAGGCTGTTGCGTTTGGGGATGGAGGAAATGATATAGATGTGTTGGAATTAGTAGGGCTTGGGATTGCTATGGAAAATGGGAATGAACAATTAAAAGCAGTTGCAGATTTCGTCACGAAAAAGTCAAGTGAAGATGGGGTTGACTTTGCTCTTAGAAAGTACGGAATTATTTAAGGGTTCATAAAGAAATGATATTTCATTTATATTTGGAGTGATTTTTTTGATAGATCTGTTTCAATATAATTGACAAGTTAGAGAAGATTGGTTTAAGTGGCGTGAAACAATTACGAGTGAAGAGCTTACGAAAAAACGTACAGGTGGTATGGACTTTACAATGATAAAGTAAATGAAGCAAATATTAAGGATGCTTATTCAAGAATGTTTAGTACAGTCGAGTCCATTAAAAACAAGAAGTGAATTATCTGTATATGAATTAGAGGAGAGTCTAACAAAGTAAGGATAAGATATGAATATACAAAAAGCTCAGCTGATTTTTCTTGTCAACTGAGCTTTTATAATTCGAAGATACATTATACAGCGATGGTAAAGGATATGGAACTAAGTGAGCGTACAAGCGGATGGTTTATTCATTTTTCAATCAATCAGCTGATTATGATTCGAAAAAGCCATAGAAAGACCATTAAGAATAGAACGTATATTCATTGCTTTTCTTCCTGTAACTCACTTATAAGCTAGTACGGCCCAGTGACATGGGGCGGTTTGTCTCCAGTTTACACCAGAGAAATCGCTCTTTTAAAAAGCCCCTTAAATTTCTCCCTATCTTCTGATGTAAATGGTTTTGGCCCCTTTGTACGCTTTCCGCTTTTTCGAGCCATTGCACTCAAATAACGTGTTTGTAATAATTGGTCAATGTTTTCATTTGTATAGCTAGACCCATTATGGTGAAGTACCGCACACCCTTTTGCTAAACCTAGCGAAGCAAGACCATAATCTTGCGTAACGATTATATCTCCTTTTTCTGCTAACTTCATAATCCGATAATCCGCAGCATCTGCTCCAGAATCAACATAAATGGTTTCCACTCCTGATGGTTGTTCCGCATTAGAAAAATGAGAAAAACTAGTAACAAGGATAACAAGAATTTCAGCAGTCGTACCTTCAGAGATAATGATATCTTTTACCGGACAAGCATCTGCATCAACATAAATTTTCATCTTAACCGCTCCCCGTAAATAAGTTTGAGTTGATGATAATGGAAAATTTAGCCTTTGTCAAACGATTAAGATGGTTTACCTAAAATCATTAAAAAACAGTTGTTCTATTAAAGGGCGCGATTATTTAAGATTGCGTCTTTATTTTTGGTAGAAAAGTGCTTGTGCACATTATTATTTTTTGAAATAATTGGTTTTAAGAAATTGGGCAGTTTAATGCAAAAATGACAGAATAATATAAATTTTTAAACACTGGAGTTGTATTTATGAAAAGGTTAGTAATTATTACAGTAGGTAAAACCCATAGTGGGAAAACCACATTTGCAAGAGCTTTGGAAAAAGAGTTAAATAATTCTTTTGTGATGGATCAAGATAACCACGCTGAATTT
>NZ_JBALLY010000153.1:0-25226 GCF_036963045.1 Bacillus sp. JJ864
ATTTTTTTAAGTATATTACAGTATGAATTGGAAGGTATACATATTTCCAAAATTTTTCAACTGTTAACATTCCGCCTGTGAGTTATAATAAGAATGCACAACTATTTACGACTCCTTTAAAATAGGCAGTATGAAAGCTCTCTAAAAGAGAGCTTTTCTTTTTAAAATATATATTGATAATCATTCTCTTTAATGATAGAATATACTTAAAATTGATAATCATTATCAAAAGATAAGGTGTGATAAATATGGTATATGCATTTTTAGGAGGAACAATTGTTTTATATGCAGTTGTAACAAAGCATGTGTTACAACAAGTAGGAGCAACTAAATAATGAACTATTCTACATAGAAATCCTTTTCGTTTCCATAGAGATGAAAGGGATTTTTTTATTTTTTTACTGTGAAGATGCTGAAAATTTAGTAATATAATAGATGGATACATCATGGAATAAAGGGGCACGAGGGGATGACAAACACATTGCAAACAAACAGTTTACAAAAGCTCGTTTGTTTTTATGAAGAATGGCAGAAAAAAGGTGATATAGAACATAGCGAGAAGTTGCTTGAAGTTGTACGTAAGTATAAAGAAGATCAACTGATGATAGCATTTTGCGGGCATTTCTCTGCTGGAAAATCAACAATGATGAACTATTTATTTAAAAATCAATTGTTGCCAACTAGTCCGATTCCAACGAGCGCGAATGTTGTAAAGATAGAAAAAGGACAGAATCGCGTTGTCGTTATTTTAAAATCAGGACAGAAATACGAGTATGACGGTATGTATACAGCAGAAGAATTAAAGGAGCTTTGCAAAAATGGCGATGAAGTAATTGGTATTCATATTTATCGCAATGATGCACCGCTTCCAGATGATGTTGTTCTTGTTGACACGCCGGGTATTGATTCAACTGATGATGCCCATCAACTTGCAACAGAATCGACATTGCATCTTGCTGATGTAATTTTCTATATGATGGATTATAATCATGTGCAATCAGAAGTAAATTTACAGTTTGTTAAAGAGTTAAAACAGCGTAACAAAACCGTTTATCTTGTTGTGAATCAAATTGATAAACATAAAGAAAATGAGCTACCTTTCGAGGTATATCAACAAAGCGTAGCGCAATCATTTTTTAATTGGAATATAGAAGTTGACGGTATCTATTATACGTCTTTACGTATGCAGAATCATTCACATAACGAATTAGGACAGCTTGAGCAACGGCTTTCCTCGATCGTAAAGGAAAAAGATGTGTATGTGAAAAGAGGTATGGAGAGAGAAGTATCTTATTTGTTACAAGAACATTTCTCGTTTTTACATTCACAATATGAAAAACAATTGGAGCCGTTTCAAAAAGAGTTAGCATCAATGTTATCGCTTCAAGATGTAACGGCGATTTTAGAACAGCTTGCGGAAAAAGAAAAACAGATTACAAATACAGTACCGCAAGTGAAAGAACAGTTTTTTAGCGGCTTGCAAAATATTTTAGACAATGCATATTTAATGCCGTTTGAGATGCGGGATTTAGCAAATCAATATTTGGAAACGAAGCTTACAAAATTTAAAGTTGGTTTACTGTTTTCGAAAGGAAAAACAGAGCAAGAAAAACAGCGTCGTTTAGAAGCGTTTTATGAGGAACTACAGAAAACAGTAGAGACGCAGCTTGATTTTCATATGAAAGAGTACGTTGTCTCCTTTTTTAAGAAAAAAGAGCTATTCACAGAAGAACTTGGAAACGTAATACATGACTTAAATGCAGACTTTACTCCTACATTACTGGAAGCGACGATTAAACAAGGAGCAGGATTTACTGGAGACTATTTGCTTCATTATACAGAAGATGTAGCAAATGAATTGAAGAAACGTTATCGCCGCGAAGCACAAAATATATTTGAAAAAAGTTTGCCGCTCTTGCACAGCAAAGTACAAGCTGATAGTCAACATATACGAGAAGAAATAGAGCAATATGAAGCGATACAAAAGGCAAAGGATATAAAATTACAGTGCATGCAAGAGTATGATCAGTATGAAAAATATTTACAAGATATTTGGCACAATCGTTTTTCTGTTCCACAAAGTATAGATATTGAAATAGCTTTACAACAAACAAAGAAAGTAACAAACGAAAAATTCCAATTACAAACACAAGTTGAAGTAGAGGATGAACTCACTGACAATGAGTCCGAACCAATCACGGAAACAAAGCTTAACATTGCCCAGATTATAGAGCATGTTAAGGATGCAGAAGATGTTTTGCAGCAAATTCCAGCTCTTAAACATGTACAACAAGAAATCATAGAGAAAAGAAAACGTGTGGAAGCGAAACAGTTTACAGTGGCGCTATTTGGAGCGTTTAGTGCTGGGAAATCTTCCTTTGCGAACGCATTATTAGGAGAAAAGGTATTACCAGTATCACCAAATCCTACAACAGCAACAATTAATCAAATTTTGCCAGTAACAGATGAGAAACCGCATGGTACGGTAATTGTACAGTTTAAATCAGAAACGGCACTTTTTGAGGATTTAAAAGCTGTTTATAAATTATTTTATCGTGAGATTACTTCCTTGGAAGAAGCGCTTTTGCAAATTGATGATGTCTTGCAATATCCAGCACCAAGTGGTAGACAAAAAACAACGTTTAGTTTTTTACGTGCTGTGCAGCGTGGATATGATGATGTAAGGAAACGTTTGGGAGAACAATCTCATGTAACATTAGCTGAATTTGCTGATTATGTTGCCAATGAAGAAAAATCATGTTTTGTGGAGTACATGGAGCTTTATTTTGATTGTGAATTAACAAGACAAGGCATTGCACTTGTGGATACGCCGGGGGCAGATTCTATTAACGCTCGCCATACAGACGTAGCGTTCCAATATATAAAGAATGCAGATGCAATTTTATTTGTAACATATTATAACCATGTGTTTTCACGAGCAGATCGAGAATTTTTAATTCAACTTGGTCGTGTGAAAGATACATTTGCACTTGATAAAATGTTTTTCTTAATTAATGCGGCTGATTTAGCACAGTCCGAAGAGGAATTACAAACAGTAAAAGGATATATTAGCGATCAATTATTACAGTATGGAATTCGTAATCCACGTTTGTTCGCAATCTCTAGCTTATTTGCATTAGAAGAAAAACAAGGAAAAGATATTTCGAAAGAAGCGTATGGCATTTTACAACAATCTGGCCTTGCACAATTTGAACAAGCCTTCACTTCGTTTATTATGAGAGATTTGATGCTTGTATCGGTTCATTCTTTACACGGCGCACTTCAAAATGGTTATAAGCTTCTTGCAAATATGATTGAAAGCAGGGTGCAAGGAAATGAAGTAAAAGAACAACAACGAAAAAAATATGAAGCAGAACGCGAAGAACTGCTTCACATAATCTCTTCCCACAGCGTTATCACAGAGGAAAAGTCTTTAGAAAATGAAGTGAAAGAACTTCTGTATTATGTAAAACAACGATTATTTTTACGTTACAATGATGTATTTACAGAATTTATTAATCCAGCTTCTTTACGAACGCAAGGGAATGTGAAAGATAAATTACAAGAGTGCATGATGGAGTTAATTGCTTTCTTACAACATGACTTATTACAAGAAATGCGTGCAACTTCACTTCGTCTTGAAAAATGGATAAATGAAACGATGAGACATGTACAAGAAGAAGTAATAGGGCAATGTGTGACAAGAAATGAGCAGCTTGTAGTTCAGACAGATGTAACATATGACTATCGCGTTCTTACTCATGAAAACCCATTTCCAAGTATAGAAGAAAAACAATTTAAAAGAGCGTTAGCCCATTTTAAAAGCGAGAAAAATTTCTTCGAGAAAAATGATAAAGCATTGATGCAAGAAGAAATGAAGCAAACGTTAGAGCCATTTGTAGCAGATTACGTAACAGAAGAACAACGCCTATTTAGTAATCACTATAAACAAGAATGGCTTCATAAATGGCAACTTGTGAAAACAGCTATGATGCAAGATGTAACGCAATACTATGAAAGTTTATTATTTGCGTTAATGGAAACAATTGATGTTTCTGCATACGAACAGCGAAAAGAAGAATTAAGTAAGCAATTAATAAAAATAGAAGATGAGTTAGAAGAAAAGTATTAAGAGAAAAAAATACGTTCAATCCGTTTTTGTAGTACAGTATCTAATGATTTTACAAATCCGGCAAATTCATCTGAGGAAACCATATGAGTTAGGACGAGGCGTCTTCCATCTGGCGTTTCGCCGCATAAGACGAAGGAAGTGAACTCATATGGTTTTCCTTCTATCACTAATTTTGGATAGGAGTACGTACCGTTTTTCTTTTTCTTCTCATCAATGGAGATTATATTGCACTTCTTTTCATTGTTGTCCATAGTGATGACCTCCTTTGTATTACTTATGGAAGACAAGTATGGTTTAGAACAAAGAGGAGAGAGAATTTTCATGGAAGAATTAGTAATTGAACGTTTTTCACCAAATGAAGCGCCGCTCCAGCTACTATTACTTGCTGATCCAAGTGAACGACAATTGAAATCGTATCTTCATCGGACCATCATTTATGTCGCAAAGCGTTTTGAACGTGTGATTGGTGTATATGTATTGTTAGAAACGCGCCCAAATACAATGGAAATTATGAATATTGCTGTTTCTGAAAAAGAACAGGGAAAAGGCATCGGAAAGCAGTTGCTGCAGCATGCGATTCTAACTGCAAAAGGACAAAACATGCACACGCTTGAAATTGGAACAGGTAATTCTAGTGTTGCGCAGCTTGCTTTATATCAAAAATGTGGATTTCGCATTTTTTCTATTGATTTTGATTACTTTTCCAAGCATTATGAAGAAGAGATAATGGAAAATGGCATTGTATGTCGTGATATGATTCGGCTTACGATGGACTTAAATTAGGAGGAAGAGAACATGGAAGTACATGTAGCAATTACAGCGCATTCTCGTAAACAAAATGAAGTGGTGAAAGCTTTTCTACAGTTAGACGCACAGCGTGAAGCGGCGATTGAAGCGGCTGTATCACTTGCGTTAAATGGGAAATCTTTCTCCGTTGATGTAATTAATATGGTAACAAAACAAATTAATGAACTTGCAAAAAACGGTATTGCACAGCAGCGAAAGATTGTAACAGAAGAAATGGTAATGGAATACGTAGGACGTTTAAAAGAGAAAGAAGGTCGTTAAGTATGATCGTTACAGCCGAATGGTTACACGAACATATACAAGATGAGCAGGTTCGAATTATCGATTGCCGTTTTGATTTAGCGAATCCAAATTGGGGAAGAGAACAATATAATGAAGCACATATTCCAGGTGCGCTCTATTTTGATTTAAATAAAGATTTATCAAGTCCAGTTACAAAGCATGGCGGACGTCATCCGCTTCCACGTATAGAAGAATTTGTACAAAAGCTTTCACAAGCTGGGATTAATGAACATACGACAGTTGTGGCGTATGATAGCCAAGGCGGAGCAATGGCTTCTCGTCTTTGGTGGCTCTTAACGTATATAGGGCATAACAAAGCATATGTGTTAAATGGCGGTTTTCCAGCGTGGAAGGAACAAAATTTTGAAGTAATGAATGAGATACCAGTCTTTGCACCGAAGACGTTCGTTCCTTCCATACAACATAATGCTGTCGCAACAATGGAAGAGCTGCAAGCTAAAATTAGCAAACATGCAGATATAGCACTGATTGACTCGCGAGAACCAAAGCGTTATGCAGGATTAGAAGAATTAGTTGATAAAGCAGCTGGTCACATTCCAACTGCGCAAAATTATTTTTGGAAAGATGGTGTAACATACTCTGGTGCTTTTAAGGAGAAAAAGGCACAAGAAGATCGCTTTATCCATCTTGATAAAACGAAAGAAACGATTGTCTATTGCGGATCTGGTGTAACGGCGTGTCCAAACGTATTAACATTAAAAATGGCTGGTTTTACAAATGTAAAATTATATGTAGGCAGCTGGAGTGATTGGATTTCTTATCCTGAAAATATAATTGTGAAAGAAAAACAGTAGCCTATTGCACCTCAAAAAAATTTGTATTACAATAAGGGCACAAACAAGAAATACTAAAAAACAATATATTTTACACGTTGCGAACAATGTGATAAGATAACGACAAATAAATAAAACATCCTGCGGTGTGCGTAACTTATTTATGTCTAAAACCGATGATAGTAATACGGAAGTTCGATATTTAGAGGCCAACATCATGCCTTTCTTTGAGAAGGAAGATGAAAGGCAACTGTGAGAACATCCACCTGCGAGTAGCGGGTTTTTGGACATTTACGAGGGACGGCACGTGCGGGGGTTCTATTTATACTTACGATTAATAATAACTACCTACGATGTACGTAGCTTGTTTATGTCTTAAACCAATGATAGTAATACGGAAGTTCAATATTAAAATGTGGCCATCAAGCCATCTTTTTAAGAAGGAAGATGAAAGCATTTTTGAGAACATCCACCTGCGAGAGCGGGTTTATGGACATCTAGAAGAGAACGGCATATGTGGGGCTATAAGGAAACCTTACGTTTTATACGTAAGGTTTTTATTTTATTTGGAAGGATGGTACGGAACTTTTTAATATTACCTACATTCGCCTGTAAATTCTCCATAATAAACATAGCATTTTCGATCTTCATCAATCTCCCTAGAGTCTAAGGCAAATTTCATTAATATTCCGTCCCTTTGAACATACAAAACATCTGAATGGAGATATGTTAAGATTTCCTCATGATTCCATACATCTTTACTTTCTATTAAAATCGAATTTGCTCCGTGTAGTTCTCTAATCTCAAAACCTATATGGGAATATGTTGTTTCTGAAGAATCGTCGAAGAACTTTTCTTTTTTGACATATAATACTGCTGTTCCATCAGAGTCCATCGCGGTTGCTGTTACGACATACGTATCCCCTTCTTTAATAAAATACTCACAAGTCATCCTTGCGACGGTTTTAGAGATAGAAATATCCGGATAGTTCCATAAGGCAGGATATTGTTTAGCTTCATCATTGAGTCGATATTCTAACCGCAATAGTAATCCCTCTTCCTGTTTCATCCTTTTTACTTCAACCGAAATCGATTCAATGCTTGGTTTGGGGATTAGCTGAGATAGGTACTTTTTATACAAGTGAGGAACGACAATGGATTAAGGAATATATGCTTCCTACTTACTTAGAACCAGATTTATTTTTAGGAAAAAGTTCTTTTGTTCAAAAACCTTCATTCGGCAGAGAAGGTGACACGGTTACAATTCGTGACAAAGACACGAGCATTATGATTCAAAATTCATATCAAACGTATAAAAAAGAACTTCCCGTATTTCAAAAGTATATAACGCTTCCAGTTGTTTCTCTTGAGACTGAAAAAGGGAACGAGGAGCTATCGTATGTGTTTGGATCGTTTTTAATTGCTGGGAAACCAAGTAGTATTGGTATACGTGCCGGTGAAAAAATTACGGGGAATGAATCTTATTATTTACCTGTAGGGATTAAAAAGGGGGATTATAAATGATGAACTTTTTACTTTATTTAGCTGTTTCGCTCGGCCTTTTATGTGTTGGTCTGTTTCTTATGGAAGTGACAACAAAAGTGAAAGAATTTTCGTTAATGGCTAAAGGGAATCGAGCAGCAAGCTACGCACTTGGAGGAAGACTTCTTGGTCTTGCTATCGTCTTGTATTCTACTGCTGCCCATTCTGTTTCACTAATGGATATGGCTTTATGGGGAGCGATTGGAGTTTTTGCGCAAATCGTTGTGTTTTATTTAGCCGAATGGTTCACACCGCGTTTCAACATTAATCAAAGCATCGAAGAAGATAACCAGGCTGTCGGACTTTTCCTTATGTTTTTATCAATTTCCATCGGAATTGTGATCGCTGGGTGTTTAACATATTAAAAAGCCTCAAACAATTAGTATTAGAATAAGAGTGTTCCTGTCCTAAAGTATTTTCTATAAAATACTTGTTGTAATAAGGAAAAGTTTGAATGCAAAGTGTTGACATCTATTTTAAATAGGAGTAACATTTTTCTTGTAACTAAATATGTCTCTGTTAGGTGAGGCTCCTGTATAGAGAAATGCTACTGCCCAAAAATGTCGAGAGACGCCAATGGGTCAACAAGAATGATCGAATTAAGGTCTTTTTTAATGTAGCTGGTTAAGAACCTATGCTATACAGTGCTAAAGCTCGGCGAGGGAGAGGTGCAATTGTTTTTAATATAGGCTACATAATACGTAGTTGTATTAAGCGTTGCTTATTTATGTGTGTTCAGACCTTTACTCGCTCTCGGGTAAAGGTCTTTTTAATTAAGGTGTATCTGTTATACATAGTTAAAAATAATCATATGAGGAGGTGAGGAGCAATGTCAGCTTCGGACTCGGTTCCGTTACCCAGGTATTTCGAAAATAGAATGTGTAATGTAGGTAGGAAACGACTTGTTCCTCCCTCTATATCTATAAATAGATAAATTGAGAAACAATGAGTTTCTTCCTGCATGTGTGAAGGAGGAGACGGACGATGTTATATGTAAACAAACGAGAGGGAATTATAAATAATATAACTCATAAAAAAACGATAAAAGTACAAGAGGTTTTACAGAAGAATAATGAAATGCTGATGGAAGTTGCTATTCGAGATGTAAAATCTGTGTATGCTTATTTTAAAACAACAAGAAATGGCCTTTCTGTTAAAGAGGCAAAAAGACGTATTGTACAATATGGGAAAAATGAACGATATGTGAATAAAAAAGTGATGTTGACTCATATTATGATGAAGTTGATGGAAAAAGTAAATCTGTTCGAAAAGGAAGCGAATCAAACGAACGCAATTACAACAAAAACAGTTACTGTTTTAAGAGTGGCAAATAATAAAGTGAATGGGATAGATACAAATTCTGAAATGATGAATATTCGAATAGAAGAATTGGTCCCAGGAGATGTGATTTGCCTTTCTGCTGGTGATACTGTACCAGCTGACGCTCGCATTATTTACGCAAAAGATGTACTAGTTGATGAATCTCCTTTAACTGGAAAAGAGATGCTTGTGGAAAAGTATGAAAGCTGTTATCACATTGAAAAAAAACGATTTATGCCGTTAAAACGCATAAAAGATTATAATCCACTTTGTCTTGAAAATTTATGCTATCAAGGTACTCAAATTGTTAGCGGAACAGCAAAAGCGGTTGTTGTTTCCACTGGAAATAATACGTATGTGGAACTATTACATCAATGTTGTAAGTAATATTTATGGATGCTAAATAAAGCAAATCATTGTATAATAACAATTACAATCATTATTTGATTATACAACCTTGCGTCATGACGTGAGGTTTTTATTTTTGTCATTAGGAGATGAATTATGAAAAAAGTATTATTAGTAGATGGTATGGCATTGTTATTTCGTGCCTTTTATGCAACAAGTGTGTACGGACAATTTATGAAAAAACAAGATGGTATTCCAACAAACGGGATTCATGGTTATATGAAGCATTTATTAACAGCAGCTAGTACAATTGAACCGACTCATATTGTAACGTGCTGGGATATGGGGAGTACAACGTTTCGAACAGAAGCGTTTTCAAACTATAAGGCGAATCGCGGAGCACCGCCAGAAGAATTAATTCCACAATTTGATCTAGTGCAAGAAATAACTGCACATTTATCGATCCCAGTTATTGGTATGAAAGGATATGAAGCTGATGACTGTATTGGAACATTAGCAAAAGTGTATCAACATGAAGCAGAAGTGTTTATTTTAACAGGTGATACAGATTTACTACAGCTAGTTGATACAAAAACTACAGTCATGCTTCTTCGAAAAGGAATTGGAAATTATGAATTTTACACACCTGGAAAAATCATGGAAGAAAAAGGCGTAGAGCCATGGCAAATTGTTCATGCAAAGGCATTTATGGGTGATTCAAGTGACAACTATCCAGGTGTGAAAGGCATTGGTGAAAAGACAGCGTATAAACTTATCCAAGAGCACGGAACAGTTGCAGGTGTCTTGGAGAACATTACATTATTAACAAAAGCACAGCGTACAAAGATTGAGAGTGACTTAGACAGTTTACACATGTCACTACAACTTGCACAAATTCATTGTGAAGTACCAATTTCGTGCCGATTAGAAGAAGCTTTTCACACAATTGATAAGGAAAAAATACAATTCGTTTGTGAGAAAATGAACTGGGGCAGACCGGAAATGTTTGTAAATATGTTATAGAAAATAGCTTTTGTAAAGAACTTATATTAGAAATAACGCTCAATCAAATTCGTAATTTGATTGAGCGTTATTATTTATATAAAGATAAACAGAAGAAAAGACATAAAAATTCTTTCTTCTTTAGAAAGATAGTAAACAAGCTGTTGGCAAATTTATGTTTACATAGAAGAACGATATACATTCTAAACGATTGTAAAAATATACGCAGTTTTCATTTCAATTTCAAATGGATTTCACACGTATCCTTTATTATTACAACAATACAGATAATTATTTATCTTTTATATAAATAAAATTTTTTATCCTGTATGCATGGGCTTCCCCGTTCGGGGGATCTCACTTGTAATAATGAAGGAGGAAGATTGATATGCGAAAAAAAATAAGAAAATCCTTTAAACAGTTATTAATAGAAAATAAACAATTATTATTGAATGATAAAGAAAACATAAGAGAAATTGAAGAAAAAATTGAAAAAAGACATATATCATATAGAGCAGCGAGTAATTAAGTAAAGAGCAGCTGAAAAATAAAGTGGAGCTTAGAAGTTTCACTTTATTTTTTTTGGAAAAAAGAAGGTTCTAAAGGAGTTGTCAAAGAAAATTCATTCTCATTGTGTCAGAAAACATGTATGATAGGAGAGGTAGAATTTTTGAATTTAGGTGGGGAAATAATGCAAACAGTTCAAGACTATCTTTCATTCTTACATACGAAAGGGTTTAAATTATCAGAGGATGCCCAAGGATTTATTATGTTTGGCCAAGGCTATACAGGTTCATCTGATGGAATTGTGAATGCGGCAATTGAAGCGACCATTAAGCATCAATTACAGTTTGATGGTAGTTACTTTATCGCTTTGCTAGAACGGTTGAAAGAAGAGGAAATTACCGATAAAAAAAGCGCGATGGCTTTTTTGCGGAAGTTACAATCATAACTTCACGCAGCCTGCGCTTCTTTTTTTCGCTTATTTGGTAGTTCTACAAAGATCATGCCTAAGAAAATACAAATACACCCAATGATAGCGGATATTGATAATTGCTCATTTGCAACAAGAACACCTGTTATTGCTGCAAAGACGGGTTCCATTGCAAAAATAATTGCAACGCGGGTAGGAGATGTATATTTTTGCGCAGTTGTTTGAATAAAAAATGCAAGGGAAGTTGCAAAAAGTGATGTTAACAATAGTGCAAATAAAAATGAGCGATTTGTCCATAATGATATCGAAAATAATTTCTCCCAATCTTCAAACAGAAATGCACAAATAGAAGAGAATAGTCCTACCGCTAATATTTGTGTTGTACTTAATAATAACGGAGATATCTTTTTTGAAAAGAATCCATTTACAAGGATGTGAGCAGCAAATGCTACAGCACAACCTAAGATAAGGAAATCTCCCATATTGAATTGAAAAGCATCTCCAGCTGTTAATAGAAATAATCCAATTGTAGCTGCTGTAATTCCGAGTACGATAAATAGATTTGCTTTTTGCTTTAAAAAGATAAACGATAAAATGGGTACCATAACAATGCTGAGGCCTGTTAAAAATCCGGCTTTAGAAGAGGTTGTATACAATAAACCAAATGTTTGTAGTAAATATCCAACAAATAAAAAGAATCCTACTATCATACCAGCACCGCTACTATAGCCTACTTGTTTAATGGGTATTCTTTTTATATAGATGAGCTGAATGATGAATAAAATCATTCCAGCTAATAAAAAACGCACACCATTAAAAGAAAATGGCCCGACAAATGACATGGCATTTTGAACGACAACAAATGTAGCTCCCCAAATGAAAGCAACAAACAATAAAGCGAGAGGAGCAATCCACTCTTTTTTCAATACACTACCTCCGTTCATTTTTTTGTATGGCTTTTCGTGCTAATTCATCGGCTGCTTTATTTTGGCTGCTTGGAATCCACTTTATAAAAAAGAGATCAAATTGTTGGATCATTTTTAGTGCCTCATCTAAAAGTGGTGCATATAATGGATTTTTTACATATTGTTTTTCAACCGCTCGTTCTACAAGTTGTGAATCTGTTCGAAACGATACAATTTTATAATTATGTTCGGTGCAATATTTTAATGCAGTAAGTAATGCATGATACTCTGCTTCATGGTTGCTCATAATTCCAAGTGGAACAGCCAGCTGTGCAGGCGGTTGAACCCCTTTAATAAAAACCCCAGCGCCGGAAGGACCGGGGTTTCCTTTTGAGGCACCATCAATGTACACTTCAATCAAACTGAAACCCTCCAATTAACCGATTGTAATACTATAGCAGCATGTAAATGTTTCATTCGCTTTTAACATTTGAATTCCTTTTTTCTCTTTAAAGTCTTTTGCGGGTTCTAATTCATCAGCGATGCCATACCAAGGTTCAATACACAAGAACGGTGCATCGTTTCCTGGTGTCCATACACCGACAAATGGGAATCCTTCAAATGAAACTTTAACAAATTTATTATGATTGTGAGAACGGATGGTAATTTCATTTTTACGCATATTTTCAAATATTAGTGCGTCGTTTTGAAATAAATCATACGCAAGAGGAAGCTCTGTTGCTGCTTCTGCTACTACGAGTTTATGTTTAGAAAGAAACGGTCCTTCTAGTACACTTGATTCTAAGCGCTCTGGAGTACTGAAAGATAAATAGTAGTCTGTGAAAGATTCATTTGGTAATAATGGACAATTAAAGCCAGGATGTCCTCCAATTGAAAAATACATTTCTTCCGAGTTGGAATTGAATACTTCGTATGTTACGAATATAGATGTTTCATTTAATTCATAAGAAACAAGCAATTCAAATGCAAACGGATAGTTTTGTAAAGTTTCTTCATTACTTGTTACTGCGTATGTAATTTTTGATTCATTTTGTTCTTTGATCGTAAATGTTAAATCACGAGCAAAGCCATGTTGTGTTAATGAATACGGTTTACCATCCACATAATATGTATTGTCTACTAATCTTCCGACGATTGGGAATAAAATAGGAGCGCGTCGCCCCCAATACTTTGCGTCTCCTTGCCATATATATTCTGTATGGTCTTCTTTTAAGCGAACGCTTTGCAGTTCTGCACCCTTTTCAGAAATGGATACGATCATCTTTTTGTTTTGAATCATTGCTGTCATGAACAAACCTCCTAAATCTTTCATGTTTTTATTATACGTCCTGTAAAAACAAAAGGATAGCGTATGACCCCCCTTTTATAATTTGTTCATTTCATACATAAAGTAAGGATTTTGTTATATTGACTTGGATTCAAATAATAATTATAATTTAAATTTGTTTATTAAAATATTCACGTGGTTCGTAACCATCCCACGTAAAAAAACTAAGGAGATCGTATAATGAAAATTAAGACACTTATTGGTAATGGGATTTTAGCGGCACTATATATTGCTGTTACTATGCTTATTCAACCTTTTGGTTTTACGAATATTCAATTTCGTATTTCAGAAATGTTTAATCATCTTATTGTGTTCAACAAAAAATATATTTACGGAATTGTGTTAGGTGTATTTTTAGCAAACCTCTTTTTCTCACCAATGATTGCATATGATCTTGTATTTGGAGTGGGGCAATCTATTATCGCCTTGCTTTGTACAATCGTTTCTATGCGTTTTATAAAAGGGATATGGGCACGAATGATTTTTAATACAGTGGTCTTTACATTTACAATGTTTATCATTGCGATTGAGCTCCATCTTGCCTTTGATTTACCATTTTTGTTTACATGGTTAACATGTGCGATTGGTGAGTTTGTTGTAATGGTAATCGGAGGACCTGTTATGTATTTTATTAACAAACGAGTACAGTTTGAGAAATTTGTGTAAGATTCATCAGAGAGTTGTTCACTTTATCGTGGCAACTCTTATTTATTTTACTTGTGTTATCTTGCATATGAGGGCGAAAAATCGTGCCGCTGGATATAAATTCATTTTCATTTTGCAACAGATAAGTCGATGCTATGCACGGCTAGATACACTCATCCGCCTAAAAAAATTTTTTAACTTGTGTTTATAGAGATAAATGAATTTCGAATAGAATACTGTCCGTATAGACAAAATAGGATAAAATAAAAGCATAATATGTAGTATGAACGTGCAGGGGTTTTACATATAAAAGGGGGAGCATAATGAAATATAAAATTACTTGGTTATATCGAACAAAATATGGTTTAGAGACTAACCTAGAATCAGACTTCCTTCATTTAGAAGAGGCAATACAGTTCGCAGCGGATTTTGAAAAAACAGGGAGAGCGAAGGAATTGTTATTTCATGATGAAAGGGGAGTAGAGTGGACGTTAAAAGAAGTTAAGAAACTAAATAAACAAGTTGAAGAAGAGCCACAAGATCTTACGCTATATTTTGACGGAGGATATGATATTGAGACGAAAGAAGCGGGAGTGGGAGTAAGTATTTATTATAAGAAGCAAGGGAAAATGTATCGAATTCGCCGCAATGCTTACATAGAAGGAATTGATGATAATAATGAAGCGGAATATGCAGCACTATTATACGGAATGAACATATTGGAAGAGCTAGGGGTTAAGTATGAATCGGTTATACTTCGTGGTGATTCTCAAGTCGTTCTCCAACAATTAGCGGGTGAATGGCCATGCTATGAGGAGCATTTAATTCATTACTTAGATCAAATTGAAAAAAAAGCAAAACAGCTGAAAATAAAATTAGTATGTGAACCTGTTTCTAGAAAACAAAATAAAGAAGCGCATCAATTAGCAACGCAAGCATTGGAAGGAACGAACATTGATAGTCATAAAGAAATAACAGAATAGGAGTGTAGAAGGAGTGGATCGTAAGCAGTTAATTACCGAAGTAAACGATTTATTAGAAACATATTGCGATGGTTGCTTTTTGCAGAAGCATTTTCGAAAAGAACATAGCAAGTATTATGCTCACTCCTTTTGCATTCGACAATGTACGATAGGAGAAAAGTTACAAGAGTATGGAAAACAATTGTCTTGAGCAAGCATCTCTTTGCTTAGATGAAAGCCGTTTATTTCAATAATGGAAAATGAGTTTATGATAAGTAGAGTAAGCGTGTGAAGATGCTTTCTGTGACTAGGGGAGATTGGGAGAAAACAAAAAGATGGCGAATGCCATCTTTTTGTTTCTTATTTCTACAATCCGCTTCATTATAGACGATAGGATGAAACGTTGATACCTTTCCACTCATAGTAATCTAGAATACCGGAGTAAATTGCTTCAGCAGCACGTTGTCTCCAATATTCAGAACCTAATTTTTCATTTTCTTTCGGATTGTCAATGAAAGCGAGTTCTGCAAGGATAGCAGGCATTGTATTTTCACGAACGACATATAAATCGCCATCTTTTACACCACGGTTTTTCGTTTCCAGCGCATCTACGAGACGACTTTGTACTTTTTCAGCTAGTACACGGCTTTCTTCTGTATTAGGGTTTCCATAACTTCTTGATTGCCAATAGTATGTTTCTGTTCCATTTGCAGTACCATTGAAGCCATTTGCGTGAATGCTCACAAAAATATCTCCGTTATTTTGCTGTGCAAACTGTACTCGTTTTTGAAGTGATTCTTTAGCCGAATTACCAGGGCGCCAATCTGAATCACGAGTTAATAACACTTTAAACGGTGATTTGCGATTAAATAAATCACGAACACGTAAGGAGACATCTAATACAACTTTGTCTTCTGTTAGCCCATTTTCAGTACCAGTATGACCATCATCGACACCACCATGACCGGGATCAATGATGATTGATTTTCCATTTAATGGATCTTTATTTTCAATTACTTGTAGATTATTGGCTTGAACCCATCCTGTTTGATCGCCGATGCGAATTTCAATCCAGTTATTTGGGTCTTTACGCAGTACATCAACAGTTGTTCCTTGCTGCAGTGTCCATTTTTTATTATTACTATATGGATACGGTTCTGTACGGAACTCGTCAGTTGTTTTTGTTATTTTTCCTTTTGTATTTGCTGCGTAGTTCGTAAAAGGAATATCTTTTGGCAATTGATGTGAATTGGTCACTGATTCATTATTTTTAGGTAAAATATTTACACCGTTATATTCAGAACCGTTATATGGATGGATTTCTTCCATAAGGTTCGCAATCTTTGTTGCCCATCCAGAATCTGTTGAATAGTTAGCGTTAATATCAGTTACTGTAACCCCTTTATAGCGCCAATCTCCAGGTTCTAAATAGTACGCTCTTACGTAAGCTGCATTATAATTAATACTGTCATTAAATGTATTGAAGTAGCGAGCTAAACCGTATGGATCCGAATCTTCAGCACGGAGTCCAAATAAATTATGTTTTCGGTAGGCAATTAATGATTTACCGTACCCAGACTCTAAAATAGCATGTGATGCTAAAAAGAGAGCATTCACACCATATTTGTTTTGTGCGTCAATAAACGCCTGTCCATATCCGGAAAGCGGGCTAGTCCCGTTCGTTCTTCGGTTCATGTAGTTATCAATTTCCCCGGCAGTTACTTTTGAAGGTTTACGTAAATCTAGCGTTTCATAAGGTTTACCAATATAGTAATCTAGTGAAAGATTTGCTGAGCCGCTTCCTTCAAAATACTCTACGCGCAGTTTATGATTTCCTTTTGTTACAGACATTTTTTCTTTACGTACATCGCTGTTACTTGGTTGCCAAGAGTTAATTACAGGTTGATCATCTACATAAACACGAATCCCATCATCTGCTTTCACGGCGAATGTATAATCCCCGCCTTCAAAGTATTCTGTTTTTGTAAAGCGAGCCGAGAAGTTATCATTTGAAATGAATGGGCTTGGAGACTCATATTGCCAATTGAAATTCAACTTCTCAATTTTTTGTAAAGCGTTATTGCCGCCGAGAATAATAGGATTACCTTGCAGATCCGTATTGTTATAGATTTCACCGAGCCAAGTAGACGAATTTTGTACAGTATTATAAGGTTCAATGTTAAATTCAACGCGACTTTGACCTGTTTTCTCTAAATACTGTACTTCAACTAAATGCGTGTCTGGTTCATTTGCTTTACCAAATGCCCAGGCTCCAGTTCCATCATCAATATGAATTGTTTTTGCGTATTCGGAAAATCCTGATGGACCCCAGCGGTCAAGAACAAGTTTTCCATCTACAAAGACGCGAATCCCGTCATCAGCGCGCCCACGAATGACGTAATCTCCAGCAGATAGCCGTTTTACCGTTGTGTAACGAGCCGAGAAGTTGTCAACTGGTACTTTAGATGTTGGTGCACCGTAGCTATTATTTTCAGCAAGTTGTTTTATATTTCCTTCTGGTGCTAGTACTTTTGCATCGACAGGATAGCCTTCTAAATTCGTATTTGGATAATAATAAGCTAGCCAAGAATCAAATGGTACAATATCAGAAAAGACAGCAGCTTGCCCGCTATTTTCATAGAAGTCTGTTTGAATTTTATGATTTCCTTGTTGTACCTTTGTTACGATAGCGCGGTCAATTTTTCCACCAACATCATACCAGCGGTCAATAACTTGTTTCCCGTCAAAGGAGACCTTGATACGATCATCTGCTAATGTATGTATAAAGTAATCACCCGCAGCGAGCTGTCTAGATTGATCAAAGACTGCTGTGAAATTATCTGCTGTTCGATCTGGTGTAGGACTTCCGTATCCCCAATTATAATGAACATCCCCGCCTGTTTGATAAAACGGTCCAGGCTCTTTTTTATAATCGAATTGAAGATTGGCTTGTCCGTCCTGCTCCATATATTCAACGGTGATTTTATGCTCTCCAGCTGATATTGGTACTTTTACTTTACGAGTTTCACTGTTACTAGCAACCCAAGAATCGATTACCATTTTGTTATCAATGTAAACACGTATACCATCATCTGCTTTGGCAGTAAGGAAATAATCACCTTTCTCAAACGTAGCTACTTTAGTAAATCGTGCGGAGAAATTATCGTTTGAGATAGCCTTATGCGGAGCACCGTATTCCCAGTTAAAGTTAATTGTATTCAACTTCTCTGAAGATTGATTTCCACCAATAACAACAGCGTCGCCTTTTAGCTCTTTGTTATTATAGAATTCGCCGAGCCAACTCGTTGATTTTGCTGCATTGTTATAAGGTTCAATTTGAAAATCTACTTGGCTGTCTCCGCTATCTTCTAAGTATTGCACTTCAATTAAATGAGTATCTTTTTGACTGGTTTCACCAAATACCCGGGCTGCAGTTCCGTCAGCAATGTGGATTTTTCGAGCATCTTCTGTTAACCACCCAGGTCCCCAGCGATCAAGAACAAGTCTTCCATCAATAAAGACACGAATCCCATCGTCTACTTTCCCGCGAATCATATAATCCCCAGCAGGCAATCGCTTTACTGTTGTATAACGAGCTGAGAAATGATCCGCTGGTACTTTCGACATTGGAGAGCCGCCACCGTTGTTTTGGAACAACCTCTTTTCTTTTCCTGTCGGAGCAATTACTTGTGCGTTTACTGGATAGCCTTCTAAGTTTTTATTTGGATAATAGTAGGCTAACCAATGATCAAAGGGAACAATATCTGAAAAAACTGCTGCTTGACCAGTATTTTCATAGAATGTGGTTTGTAACTTATGAGTCCCCGCCTTTACATTTGTTACAAGTGCACGATCAATTTGTCCCCCAACATCATACCAACGATTAATAATTGGTTTTCCATCAAAGGAGACTTTCACACGATCATCTGCTAATGTGTGTATGAAGTAGTCACCACTTGATAGCTGTTTAGATTGATTAAAAATGCCAGTAAAATGGTCTGCTGAAATGCCAGGTTTTGGGCTGTCGTATCCCCAGTTGTAATGTACATCTCCCTCATTTTGGGTAAATGTATCACTGCTCGCAGCATGTACAATAAGCGGTGTGAGGAACAAACCGGCTGCTACGAGTGGAGCATACCATTTTTTATTCACTTTTTATTCATCTCCTTTCTTTAAAAATAAATATAAGACCTTATTAATCTAACATGTTTCTTTATAAAAGGATATATGAATGTAATGATATATAAAATTTCTGGAAGTTTATTTTTTTCTGAACTGACACGCAAGGATATTGTGAAAGGACAGGTGTGAAACAAAGTTTTACAAATAACTGAAACGTATGACTGGGCAGAAGAAACATTAATTTAATAAGAAAAGCAAGTGGTAGGGAGAAGTGATTTGCTTTTATTTGCATGATTATGCAAAGGTGGGGTATTAAGTTTGCTTTCAGTTTAAGCTTGAAGCGTAAAAAGTTTCTGGATATGTTCGTTTATTCACAGAAGGCGATGTGTTTTGCATATGTAACTGTATAGGAAATGAGAGGGACATACGTAGAAAAACATCCAGAGAAATTTCTCTGGATGTTTTTAATTCTTTGCTTCGTGTAATTGGTGCTCGCATCTTTCTAATTTTTCTTCTTGATCTAATAAAAACGGTGCATCTAAATCGGTGGCTACTTCTTTCATTGTTTCGAGCTGCAAACGAGCGGATTCAACGGCATTTGTAGCGTGCTGCAATGATTCAGGGTCCATTGTGATTGTCGCAGAACCAACCATCTTTTGCGCAGTTTCTACGTGGAATTTCACTTCTTCAAAATCGTTTACAGGTGAACCCATTGTTTTCTCCTCCTTACTTTCTCATTTCACATAGTTTTTGCTCTGTGGAAAAGAAATATGCAGAAGAATAATAAAGGAGGTTATCAGTAGATAACCTCCTGTCATGTGTTAAATTAAAGTTTTACTACGTTAGCAGCTTGAGGTCCGCGATTTCCTTCAACGATCTCGAAAGAAACTTCTTGACCTTCTTCTAAAGATTTGTAGCCCTCACCTTGAATTGCAGTGAAGTGTACGAATACATCGTCAGCACCTTCAACTTCGATAAATCCGAAACCTTTTTCGCTATTAAACCATTTTACTTGACCTTGCATACTACAATGCCCCTTAAATATGATTACTTTCTCATTTAGTGAATGATACATAAAATATTTACAAATTCATAAAATTGAAAATGCTATACTCTCGAATATTCTGCTAAATAATAACTTAAATATACAAGTAATGGGAGATTTTAGTCAAGTAAGCGGTTTTATTTTTTGTATTTTTAAATAATTTTTGTGCAATATGAATAGCAATTGAGAAAACGACAAAAAAGTTTTTAAAGAGGCGGGAGCAGAAACATATATGTTGAAAAATAAAGGCTGTTCGTTTAGACAGTTTTTGTATGATCCTGGATAAAAAATGATATTTTAAATATGTGTATTTTTTTGTGAATTTTAAAGTGTAAAACAAGGAATATTACATTCAAATATCGAATATAAAAGGTAGGAAGATATAGGTGGACTTCGTTAATCCTTTGTGACAGGTTTTAATCGATTAAACCTCGTTTTTTGGTTTGATGTATATGGAAGTACAATGATTTTATGGAATAATATTGATTTTTTCTATTCATCTTGCATATAAGGCGTTACAATTGTTTATATAAGAATTGAAGGGGAGATTTCTATGTATCGAACCACAGTAAATGAAAAGGAAATTATTATTACGTTATCATCAAAAATACGTAAAGAAATAACAGACAGAAATCCATTATACGAGGCTGTTCTTCAACTAGCTGAACGATTACTTCAAACAAAACAACCGACATTCGCTGTAAATCATGAAATATTCGGGTTGATTATTGGAGAAGTACAACGAGGAGAAGTGACAGTTTTTGCAGTGGAACATATTATTCCAAAACAAAATATATTCGGGTCGAGTAATATTTTCTATCCAAATGTGGAAACAAGCAAATTTGTAATGGGAATAGAATAGAAATAAAAGGCGGCCATAACAATGTGTTACGGCCGCTTTCTAAAGAGAGGGGAATGGGGATGAAACGGGTAATGAATGAATTTTTCTTTCAGCACGATATTGTCATTATGATTGGAGTTTTAATTGCTTTTATCGTTTTTTTGAACATGCAATTGTTTACATGGATTGCGATTGTTGCAATTATTGCTGGTATTATCTTTTATACAATTAACGAATATGTAACACATCGTTTTTTATTTCATTTAAAACCGCCAAAGAATCCATTTTTATTAAAAATGTTAAAGCGTCTTCATTATGATCATCATGTATACCCGAATGATTTAAAGTTACTATTTTTACCTGTGTGGTATAGTCTTCCTGGATTTACAATTTATTTATGTATTGTATATGGTATTACTTCTAACATCACAGTGACATTATCATTTGGAATTGGAATGATCATCATGCTATTAGTATATGAATGGAAACATTACATTGCTCATCGGCCAAATCGTCCATTGACTCCATACGGAAGATGGCTAAAGAAGCAGCATTTACTGCATCATTATAAAAATGAGAATTATTGGTTTGGAGTATCGAATTTATTTTACGATTTTCTGTTTAAGACATTTAAAGAAGGAAAAGATGTTGAAACGAGTGAAACAGCTCGTAATTTAGAAGGTGAAAAAGCGGTGCGATAAGCACTGCTTTTTATTTTAAATAAAAAATCAATTGGGATTTGGAGAAAAATCACAGAATTTGTCTATTGAAAAATCTTTGCTTACAAAAATAGATTGTCTACAATAAACTTAAGTTTCGGAATATTTATAAAATTTATTTTTAGTTATGAGAGAACTTTTTTGACGAATTGGATTGAAAAGAAAGGAGGGGTTCATTAGTTGTTAAAAACGTATACAAGTATAATCAATTGTAGTGCAATATAATCACAAGAAGATTGTGATTCAAACGAAGTAGGTGCAATTTTCAGCACTCATAGAGAGAGTTATTCGGATTGGTTTGAAAGGTCTTACCTACATTCAATGTGGAAGTTATAGTTGTAAATTATGAAAGTCTTTCCCCACAAGAAGAGTTAGTGCAAGTTATTGTCTCTATTCTATTTGTGTTTAGCTCCCGTGTATACGGATTAAGAAAGTACAAGGAAAAATCATAAAGGATGAGGAAGTTGAAAAAATCCTACAAGATAGAAATTAACCCTACACAAGAACAAAAATCTAAAATACATCAAACGATTGGAGTGAGTAGGTTTATCTACAATTTCTACATTTCTCATAATAAAGAGGTTTATGAAAAGGAAGGTAGATTTGTAAGTGGGATGGATTTTTCCAAGTGGTTAAACAACGAATATATACCTAATAATGAGGATGAAACATGGATAAAAAATGTGTCATCTAAGGCCACAAAGCAAGCCATTATGAATGGAGAAAAAGCATTTAAAAACTTCTTCAAAGGACTTAGTGGATTCCCTAAGTTTAAGAAAAAGAAAAATCAAGATGTAAAATGCTACTTCCCTAAAAATAACAAAACAGATTGGACGATTGAAAGACATCGAGTAAAAATACCTACTCTTGGCTTTGTAAGGTTGAAAGAGTACGGTTATATCCCTAAAAACGCCATTGTGAAAAGCGGGACAGTTTCTCGAAAAGCAGGAAGATATCATGTATCCATACTTTGTGAAGTAGAGGAAACACAAGTAAAACCAAAGCTAGAAGAAACAGGGTTAGGGATTGACTTAGGGATTAAAGATTTTGCTATTTGTAGTACTGGGGAAGTTCACGAAAACATTAACAAAACAGGAAAAGTAAGAAAGCTAGAAAGAAAATTAAAACGTGAGCAGCGCTCTTTATCGCGAAAGTATGAAAATCTAAAAAAGAGAGGTGAAAAATCTGCTACTAACAAAAGAGCGAATATAGACAAAAATATTCTTAGAGTACAAAAATCACATAAGAAAGTAGCGAAATGGGGTTCGTAGAAGCAGGAAAACTCTAAGAATATACATTTGGATATGTTTTTAGTAGCAGTAGATATGAAATGAAACAAGAAACATCTGCGCGTAAATTGAATGGTGAAATCAATTATACAAACGTAGTGCAGTCTGCCGAATTTCAAAATTTATTACAAGCAAAGAAAAAATTTATTGTACCGATGAGCATTTTCTTTCTCAGTTTTTTTATTGCTTTGCCAATTTTAACATCGTATTCAAAGGTGCTCAATACACCGGCATTTGGTGATATTACATGGGCATGGGTATTTGCATTTGCTCAGTTCGTTATGACGTGGACATTGTGCATGATCTACAGTAAAAAAGCAGAATCATTTGATCGGTTATCGAATCAAATTCTTGAAAACTTGGATAAAGAGAGGGGATAAATATTGAATACAACAGCTTTTACTTTATTTTTAGTTATTGTTCTTGGAACGCTTGTCATTACGTACTATGCATCGAAAAAGACAAAAAATGCAAGTGATTTTTATACAGCAGGCGGTGGGTTAACAGGATGGCAAAACGGTTTGGCAATTGCGGGTGATTACATGTCCGCTGCTTCTTTTCTTGGAATTGCCGGAGCAATAGCATTAACAGGGTTTGATGGATTTTTTTATAGTATTGGTTTTCTTGTTGCCTATTTAGTTGTATTGTATCTTGTTGCAGAGCCGCTTCGAAACCTTGGGAAGTTTACGTTAGCAGATATGATTGCAGCACGCTTTGATGCGAAAAAAGTACGCGGAGTAGCAGCGCTTAACACGATGACAATTTCAATTTTTTATATGATTGCACAGTTAGTCGGAGCTGGAGCGCTTATTAAATTATTATTAGGAATCGAATATACAACGTCTGTACTCATTGTTGGGATATTGATGACTGTATATGTTATTTTTGGAGGAATGACAGCAACGAGCTGGGTGCAAATTGTTAAAGCAGTATTATTAATGGCCGGTACTTTTATTATTTCTGTTATTGTATTTGCGAAGTTTAACTTTAGTATTACAGAAATGTTTGCACAAATGAAGACAGCAACACCATTGAAAGAAGCATTTTTAAATCCTGGTGTAAAGTATAAAGTTGGGTTAGATACAATTTCGTTAAATTTAGGACTTGTTCTTGGTACAGCTGGATTGCCGCATATTCTCGTTCGTTTCTTTACAGTACGTGATGCAAAAACAGCCCGCCAATCTGTTGTATATGCAACGTGGCTAATCGGAGCTTTTTATATTATGACAATTTTCTTAGGATTTGGTGCAGCAGCATTTGTTGGGAATGGGGCAATTGTGAAAGCGAATGCAGCTGGTAATATGGCAGCGCCAATGTTAGCAAAAGCGTTAGGTGGAAATCTTTTATTTGCTTTCGTTTCGGCAGTAGCCTTTGCGACAATTTTAGCTGTAGTAGCAGGACTTGTATTAACGGCAGCATCGGCGTTTGCACATGATTTCTATAATGAAATTTTACGCCGCGGAAAAGCAACCGAAAAAGAACAAGTAAAAATGGCGCGTTACGCATCGGTCGGGGTTGCGGTGTTTTCCATTATTTTAGCGCTGTTTGCACAATCGTTAAATGTAGCGTTTCTTGTATCGCTTGCATTTGCTGTTGCTGCAAGTGCGAACTTACCAGTAATTTTATTTACGATATATTGGAAACGCTTTAATACGACGGGGGCAATTTGTGGTATGCTTATTGGCTTAACTTCAGCGATTGTGCTCGTTGCGATGAGTCCGAACGTATGGAATCCAGTGGCTGGAAAAGCAATTTTTGTTGGGGAACCGTTATTTCCATATACAACTCCAGGAATTATCTCTATTCCACTTGGATTTTTAGCTGCATATTTAGGGACGATTTTATCTAGTAAGAAAGAAGATGCCGCGAAATTTGATGAAATATTAGTAAAGTCGAATACAGGACATGGTATTAGTGACGTATCGGCGCATTAAGAAACAGAGTGCTTTCTGGCTAAAGGAAAGCACTCTGTTTTTTATTTTACTAAATAACATTTATTACTTCTTTTGTTTGAGTTTTTTAACATATTTCCCAAAAAGAAGTCCCCTTCCTCAAGGAGCGAGTAGGTGGGGGATGAATTTTCGGTAGGCGATAGCCTACATATGTTCTTTGTATGTACTTTTGAGACTAGGCGATATAATAAATATGAAAATACGAAAGAAAGGAGAATGTATATGGCAACCACAAAA
>NZ_JBALLY010000154.1:0-11843 GCF_036963045.1 Bacillus sp. JJ864
GATTCTCTATATAATAGATCATTACCTTCTTTTTTTCATTAGGATGCGTGTATTGTTTCATTACTTAAAATAAATTTCTCAATAGTCTATAACAAAACCTTACATATTTATTTATAAAACAAGTTTATCTACCAGCCCAATTAGTTCTTGAATATCCGGCTTACTTACTTGTGCATTGGCTCCAACAGATTCGCCTTTATGATACAATTCATTTGTAATTAAAGAAGAGAAAATAACAACTGGTAATCGGTTCATTACCTTGTGATCTTTAATTACTTTCGTTAAATGGTGTCCATCCATCTTCGGCATTTCAATATCTGTAATAAGCAGATGAATATGTTGGAACATATTCTCTCCTTGTTCTTCTGCCAATTTTTCGATTTGTGCTAATGCTTCTGCACCGTTACTGAAGAAGTTAATTTTTGTATATCCAGCTGTTGTTAATGTTTCTTCTAGTATTTGGCGAAGCATCGCAGAATCTTCTGCAATATAAATACTTTTTTCAGCACGATCTGTTTTTTCTACTAGTCCAGTTAGTTTTTTTGTTTCATAACCAACATTGCTTATTTCACATACGATTTTTTCATAATCTAATAATAAAATAATTTTCTCATCAAGCTTAACAATTCCCGATGTTGTTTCTTCTAGTCCCATCGATAAAGAAGTTGGTTCATCAATCTGTTCCCATGAAATACGCTGGATGCGATACACTTCATCTACACGGAAAATCACTTTCATTTGATTCAATTCTGCAATGATAAACTTTGTTTGATCTAGTGGTTTACTAGATTTTAAGTTCAATGCTTTTGCTAAGTTAATAACAGGTAAAATTTCACCGCGTACTTGTACAACACCTTCAACTGCTGCATTTGCTTCTGGAACTGGTGTTACTGGAAACGGATTGATAATTTCACGTACTTTCATAACATTTATACTAAATAAATTTTCCCCAATTGTATATGTTACGATTTCTAATTCGTTTGTTCCACTTTCTAGTAAAATACTTTGCGCTTGTGACATAGACGGGTAATGCTCCTCTCTATTTTTCTATATATAAATACGTTTTAATTTCCCAACATACAAGTCGCTGCCATGCAGAATAAACCATGACTAGCACTCGCTTTCTCTCTGTGTTTTAAACCGTTGCACGTGGCAGAAAAAGGCACTGACCGCTTCTATGCATGGCCAGTTGCTCTCACCCACCTAAAAAGAAATGTTTTTTAAGTCGTTTTTTAGCTTGTATTTATATATATTTTATATATACTTTACTCATTTGTAAGTGAAACGAGCGTATCAAGTAATACTTCTTGTGCCCCTGATATTTCTGCCGGCGAAGCTTCCCACTTTTGCATAATTTCTTTCTCAACTTGTACGCGTAAGGAATCATCCATTCCTGCTAAAAGAAAACTTTTCGTTTCTTCATCAACATCAAGTAATGCAAGCCCATATATTTCTGGATTTCGCATCGTTTGAAATAATTTCTTCATAATAACGGGTGCAACATGTTTCACTTTTTCAATATGAATAGCCTTATCAGAAAATAGGAGTTCATATTGAATAAACGTGACATTTTGTTTTACAACTTGGAAATAACAGTTATTTTTTTTGTCATTGACAAAATAACCATTTGGATCCGCTATTACACTCTCTACTTTACGAATTAAATCAGGTAAACTATTTGCTACCATAATCGTCCGCTGCTCAATTTCACTCGGCGAAATGAACGTTACACGGTATTTATTTTGCGCCATATTCATTTCCTCCCTTTACCGTTTGGCTATATATTCATTTTAATTTTCCGACATATAAGCCACTTCTATGCAACATACACCATGACCTGCACTCGCTTTCTCTCTTTGTTTTAAATCGTTGCACGTGGCAGGAAAAGGCCCTGACCGTTTCTATGCATGGCCAGTTGCTCTCGCCTAACTAAAAAGAAATAGGTTTTTATGTCTTTTTTAACTCATATATATAACAGCCTCACATTTTACGAAACTGCAAGTAATTCCAGATTATTAAACCAAAATGCTAACTGCTGATCTATAATACCTGGCAAACCAATAAAAAATGAACGACATTGAATAACATCCGCAAACGCTTGATACTTCCATTTGTCACCGCTATAAATCCCAATAAAATAAAATTCATGAACACGACCGATTACTGCTTGTTTCTCTCCAAATGTGTAAGGAGGCACCTGTTTAATAATAAATTGATTTGGTAAATATTTACCTTCTTGCTGTTCAATATTTACAATTTGCTGTGCTAGCTCTCGTTTATCTTGAAAGAACGGCAGCTGCAAAATTCGTTCTTCTCTTGTCATATTTGTAGAAACCTCACTATTCATGATGAGAAAATATAGAATCTATATCTTTTATTCGGCATTAACAGGCAGTAAGACCTCCACCTTGCAAAGAAAAAACATAGGTGGAGGATAACTGTCCAATTGGTTCAACCTCTATCAGTTAGGATGAAAGTCCCACTGATAGAGGCTCAGCTTTCTTAGCGAATTAAGTTTACAACCTCATTTAACACATCGTCTGCTACTTTAATTACTTTTGTATTTCCAGTGAATCCTTTTTGGTACACCATTAAATCAACAAATTCTACAGCTAGATCAACGTTTGATCCTTCTTGTGATTTTCCACGAACTGCACCAGTTCCATTTTGTCCAGAAACACCTAAAGCAGGGTTACCAGCAGATGGTGTCGATACATAGTTACCATTTCCTATTTTCATAAGTCCCTCTTCATTCGGGAATGCCGCTATTGCAAGTTGTCCTCCAACTCTACTACTTCCATCTCCATATCTTACCATAACATAACCACCATCAGAAATTTCGAAATCTTTCACTGTTGTCGCAGGACGACCTGTAATCTCTGTTGCCTTCAGTGTTTTGTCAGTTGGATAATTTGTTGCACCACTAAAGTCTACTTCTACTCCAGCGCCAAATGGAATGGTAACTTTTCCGCCTTGCGTAATTTTATTCGTAGCTGGATCACGAACTATCGCTGCATCCGTTTGAATTAGTTCACCAAGATTATTAAACTTCAGATCTTTATTACTAACTAGTTCAGTGAAAGTTTGCTCATTTTTCTCATCGTTTCGAACTGATACTTTATACTTATATTCTCCAGCTACTGGCTTTCCTTGTGCGTCTGTCACTTGTTTCAGATCTACGCGCATCGTAAATTTATTTCCTTCTTCATCAAACACTCCAAATTCTTCTCCAAATTCCCCAACAGTTCTTGGAATGTTTCCCGACATGCTTGCATGATCAGTACGTATTCCAGGAATTGCACTGCCCATTGGAATTTTAATTGGCTGTGGTGCATTAGAAAAGTTAATTTCCTGTTTTCCAGGTTTCGTCGGATACGCAAGTACGTATTGTCCTTCAGAATTTACAATATAATGATCATCAGATACACTAAATGTACCTTTACGTGTGTATTGTACATTTCCACCTTTTGAATCACCTACAACAAAAAATCCATTTCCGTCAATTGCTGCTTGTGTTTTTCCATTTGTCAGCGTAATAGGACCCGTTGAATAGTCTGTTGTTGTTCCGCTTAATTTCACACCATTACCAATACTTTTTGGATTCGTGCCAGCATAATTTTCATCGCCTCGTGCACCCATTGTATTGTTATATAACAAATCATCAAACACTGCTTTTTGTTTTTTGTATCCAACTGTTTGGCTGTTAGCGATGTTATTTGATGTGATACTTAATGCATTTTGCATTGCGTTCATACCTGTAATACTTGTATATAATGCTTTAATCATATTCTTTGTACACTCCTTAAAATTTTGTTTAATGTTTATATTGCTTATTTTGTTGTTGCTGATGGCATTATTTCTTTATCAGACGCATCTACAACGAAACGAAGTGATACAATTTGATCACCTATTACAAGCTGTACATCATTGTTTGCTCCAAGGCGAATCGTATCAACTTTCCCTACTACTTCCTTCCCTTCGCCATTTACACCTTTTACGTATTTACCGAGAAACTTCATCCCACCATCTAGTGCTGTTGTATACATCGTGTCTTTCAAGGAATCAACAGCTTTCGTCATATTTTGCACTTGCTCCATAAGTGACAGCTGTGACATTTGATTCATCATTTGATTCGTATCCATAGCATTCATTGGATCTTGATGTTGAAAACTCGCTAAAAAGAGTTTTAAAAAATCATCTTTTCCCATAATCCCAGGTGTCTTTTGTTGAGTAGCTACAGCATTTTTATTTTGTACTTGCTGTGTTTGCCCTACTGGGATATGGTTTGTACTTGTTGTATTGAGTCCAACCGTCGGCACTTTTTATTCCTCCAATAATCCAGCAAAGTCTTGCTCTGCCTTCTGTTCTTTCTTGACAACTACTTGTTTTTGCTTATATTGTTGTCCTTTTTCCTGCTGCTCACGTTTTTGGTCTTTATCTGTATAGCTTAGTTCAATTTGAATATCTTTTTCTTTTAATTTATTTTTTAATTCCTCAAAAATGATTTCAACTTTCTTCTTCGCATCGTGTTTATCCATTTCAATATGAACTTGAATTTGATCACCTTGCTTTTTCATATACACAGTTAATGTGCCAAGTTTTTCAGGATTTAATTGAAAAAGAACGCGTTCTTGTTTCACGACAAACTTTTGCAACTCTTCAACATGAGCTTCCATTTTCTTTCCTAAATCAGGAAGCGATACTTTTTGCGCTGGCATATCTTGTTTTACAACTAAATCATTTCCTACAAGAAATGGTTTCGCATTGTTTTCGCCTGTTGGAAGTTGAACATCTGTATCTCCAAGTTCTGAAGTTTTTTCCACCTCACGCTTGCTTATTGTTGCAATTGGTTCTTGCTCTTTTTTCATTAAATCACACGTTTCACTTTGTATGATTTTTGCAAATTCAGTCATATTTTCTGGCGTTGTTAATTTTTCTAACGCCATTCCTATCGTATCTTCCAAACATATTGCATTTTGAATATTATTCTCTTTCAAAAATCCCATAAGCGATTGAAGCTCTGTTGCTGGAAGCTCATTTAATTTTATATTTCCATACGTTTCATATATTGTTTGTATTTTTTGTATGTATTGATATAAAGATTCTGGTTGTGCACGTAGTTGCTCAATTCCTAGCATCTGTTCTGAAATGGCTAGCAGTAACTCTTCTATCGGCTTTTTTTCTTCATTCTCTTCTTTTGAAACGAACGATTCCTTTTTTACAAACTTACTCTTTTCAATTTCATAACTCTTTTTCTTTATTTCTTTTGGCAGTTCGCTTTTTTCTACAGTTGATCGTTTTGGCTTCTCCACCGACTTCTCATTCATTTTCTCTGAAAATGAAGTCTGTTCTTGTTTCGTTTGCACTTCCAATGGTTTTTCTTTTCGCTGCGGCAAATTCAATTGCACTGGTAAGATAGATTCAATCATTTCTTTCACATCACCCATTCATACACATTCTTAAGTCGAGCAACATTTTTTCTTCGCGTTTTCCTTGTTCCTTTGCAGCTTTCTGGCAATCTTGCTGGAACATTCCATCAATAACGCGTTCTTTTTCTTGAATTTGCTCTAGAAGGAGTTTATTTTTCAGAATAAACTCTTCAATTTTTTCTATTTTCCTATTCCATTCCTCTATTCTTTCAGGTGAAAACGTATGAGAGGACAACATGCCAATATGAATACTTTCATTGACTTGCATCACTTTACTACGTGATTGAAAAACGTTCAAATCATGTGCTTTTTTTGCTTCTATCTTTCGTTTTTCCGTTGTTAATTCATACACTTCTTTTAAAACATGCTCTTTTTCTTGATTCATTTGTAGTTTTATCGTTTCATACTGTTTTGTTTTCACCTGCTTTTTAAACCCCTTTCTATTATACCTTTACTTATTCTTATTATATAGGTTTTTTAGAAAAAAATCTGCTAAATATTCTAGAATCTTAATATATTTATTAAATAAAAAGACCTCAAAATTGAGGTCTTACATAACACCATCCATTTGATGAATTACATCGGCAAAACGATAGCTTTCCGTTCGACCTTGCTTTAAAAATGTATGAATATCATCTATTTTATTTTTACATGCAAAAATATATGCATTTTCTTCATTTTCTTGAATTGTACCGAGTTTAAAGTACAATTCATTTTCTTGATAAATTGATAGCGTCTTCCGTATTTCATTCGCAATCTTCCAATGCTCCGGTGCTACAACCTCTTCCATAATTCGACTTACAGAATCTAATACAGAAATAGCTGGATAATGATTTAATGTTGCTAAATCACGCTTCAATACAATATGTCCATCTAAAATACCACGTGCTAAATCCGGTACTGGACCATTTAAATCGTCACCATCAACAAGCACCGTATAAATGCCTGTGATCGAACCTATTTTCGTTTTCCCAGAACGCTCAAGTAATTTCTTCATATAACTTTCCATTAACAATGTTTTCCCGCCAATCGGCAGCTCTTTCACTGCAATATCCACGCTTCTTCGAGCATCAGCAAAGCGAGTAACAGAATCCATCATGAGCAGAACGTTCTTACCTTGATCGCGAAAATATTCTGCGATTGAAGTTGCTAATTTTGCAGCGCGAAGCTGCATAAGGTGACTTTCGTCAGACGTTGCTACAACAACAACGCTTTTTTTCATTCCTTCTTCGCCTAGCTCTTTTCGAATAAAATCCTTTACTTCACGTCCTCGCTCGCCGACTAAACTAATCACATTAATATCTGCACTTGCATTTTTGGCAATCATTCCAAGCAATGTTGATTTCCCGACACCCGATCCGGCAAAAATACCAATCTTTTGACCAACACCAATCGTTAACATGCCATCAATTGATTTAATACCTGTCTCAAATACTTCTGTAATTTCTTCACGGTCAAACGCATGAATCGGCGGTGCATCAAGTCTTATTTTTTGCAGTGGTATAGTTGTTTCTCGTTCGTTTAAGATTTCGCCATTTGCATTTAACACTTTCCCAAGCAAATGCTCACCACGCGGCACCGTAACATCTTCGCTAATAAGCGTAACAGCGTCTCCATAACAGACCTTTTCAGTTTGCTCGAATGGAAGAAGCGTATTATTTTCTTTTTCAATCGCAATTACTTCACATAAGACATTATGCTCTCCAACAAGGCAAACATCACCAATTTTTGCTTTTGGCCCTTTTGAAACAAAGAATTGCTCTTGCACACTATGTACTTTCCCTCTTTTAATATAAAACGGTGCTTCCATGTGCGCATTCCATTTTTCATGTTCTTTTATAAGCCATTCTTTCATACTGGTTGCCCCTCAAGTAATTGCTTTTCTTTCCACTGTTCACGAAGCGTTTCAAAAATTGGACTGAACTTAAATTCAAAAAACTCTTTTTCTTCTTCTAAAATAAATTCACCAAACTGTAAAGAAAAATCATATTTCCATTCAACAAGTTCCAGGAGCCAATACTCTTTTGTTACGCTTTTTTCTCGTTCAATTTGCTCAAACGTTTCTGGATGAACGGTAATGGAAAGCTTTTCAAACGATGTTGGTAACGTTTGAACAATACCGGTTAAAATCGGTAACAAATCCAGCTGCCGAACATCAATAGCTTGATTTACAATATTTTGAGCTAAGTGTAGCGATTGGTCCCAAAGTAATTCTGACCATTCTGTTGCAATCTCTTTCTGTTCATCAAGCAAAGCACGGCGATCTGCCGCGATTTGTTTTTGGTGCTCTTCTCGTAACACTTCAAGCTGCGCTCTTTCTTGCTGCAACTTTGCTCTCTCTTCCACTAACTCTTTCTCTATTTGTTGCAAATGAAGCGTTTGTGACTGCAGCTCTTCCTTTTGAATAAATAATTCTCTTTTTATTTCACTTATTTCGGATGCTTCTTCGCAGTCTACTATTTCTTCTATTTCTTCTATTTCCGGTTGTGGAAATTGTAATTCATATGTTTGATGAGAAAAAGAAACAGAATTCTTCGGAATTCTGTTTTTAAATAAGGACATCTTCTTCACCTCTTTGAATAACAATACGACCTTCTTTTTCTAGTTTTTTCACAGTACTTGTAATCGTTTGTTGTGCTTTTTCAGCATCTGTCATCTTAAGCGGACCAAGACCATCTAGTTCTTCCAAGATCATATTTTTACGGTTATTAGACATACATGTAAATAACTTCTCTTTAATTTCTTCTTTCGCAATTTTTAATGCTTTTGCAATGATTCCGTTATCAGAAATCTCTTCTAATACACGGCGCATTGCTAAATCTTCAAGACGTAATAAGTCTTCAAAGACAAACATATTTTCTTTAATTTTCTCAGATAATTCATAGTCAACTTCATCAAGTTTTTCAAATACCGTTTTCTCTACACCGCGAGAAACGTTATTTAAAATGTTTACAATTGTTTTCAGACCATCTGTTTTGTTAATTGCACTAAACGCCATCATGTTTAATTTCGATTTTAATAAATCACCAATTTGTGCAATAAGATCGCTATCAACTTGTTCAAGCTTTGCAATCCCCATAACTGTTTCCACTCTTTTATAATCTGGCAATCTTTCAATTAATCTTGAAGCAAGCTGTGGTTTTATGTACGACGCAATAATGGCAATTGTCTGTGGTGATTCATCGTTTAATACTGTTAGTAATGGTTCTAAATCCGTCAGTGAGTTAAGAAACTCAAACGGATTATCTTTATTGTACCATAAGTCTTCTAATAACTTTTCCAACTCTTCTTCCGGCATATTTTTGAAAATACGGCGAATATATTCTTTATCTGGTGTTACTAAATTCAATTCTTTTACATTTAATTCATATAAAAATTCTCCTAATACGTTTTCTAACGTTTCGGCTTTATATGCACGAAACTTAGCAATTTCGCGTAGTAATACCTCTTTTTCCTCCTCGTTCATATATTCAATAATTTGTGTCGCCACATCTTCATCTAACATACGAACAAGTATGGCAGCTTTTTCTTTTGAAGAGATTCCTTCTATCATCACTTATGTCCCTCACTGTCCGTTTAACCATTTTTTGATTACTTTTGCAGTACCTTCTGTATGCTCTCTTGTTACTTGATGTACTTGTTCATCTAATGAAGGTTCTGTCGATTCTGGCACTTCTATTTTCTCTTGATATTCCATAACGTCTTCGGTAGCCGCTATTTCTTCGATTACTTCTGGTTCAAACTCTTCTTCTTCTTCTTCTTCTTTTCGTTTCGCCAAGAAGTACCATAACGCACCGCCTATTAGTAATAAGCCTACTAGAGAACCTCCAAGAATCCACCAATTAAAGCCACTTTCTTCTTCTGCTGCTTTCGATTCTGCTTTCTTCGGCTCATCAAATTGAACAGTCACAATATTCACTTGACCATTCGTAAAGTTTCCATTTGGATCTGCTTGTAATCCAGCGGCCGTTCCAATCGCTTGCTTAAAGGCATTAATATCAATATTTCTTTTTGCTAATGTTTTATTATCTACCCAAACAACGATATTCGTTTTCGTTAATTCTGGATGTTTCTTAACTGTTTCAACTGTTTTATCAATTTCATAGTTTTCGATTTTATTTCCGCTATTTTGATCATAGACAACTTTTCCATTTTTGTTCTTATCAATGCCATAGTTAGGAACTTCACCATTTGCAGTAATCCCTGCGCTTTGCTGCGGTGCCCCTTCTTGTGCTGTCGATTTCTCTTGTTGATCTTGTTTACTACGAAGTACACCTTTGTCACCATACTTCTCAGACTGTCTTGTTACTTCATCGTAGTTCACAGATACTTTCGTATTCACTTTAAAATCATTTAACTTAAACATGCCAGTTAATGTTGATTCAATGTCTTGCTTTAATTTATCTTCTATTTCATTCTGCAGTTTTATTTCTTTGTCATAAGAAGATGAACCTTTATTCTGTGATTCACTTGTGCCTTTTGAAAGGATTCCTTTTTTATTATCAATAACGCTTACTTCTTCTGATTTTACCCCTGTTACAGCAGCACTAATCATATGTTGAATACCCATAATTTGATCTTCTGTTAACGTTTGGCCTCTTTTCACACCAACTGTCACAGCTGCTGTACCTTTTGCTTTCTCTTCCTCAAAAATCGTTTCCTTTTCTGGTAAAGTAATTTGTACATTTGCACTTTCAATTGTTGCAAAGTTTCGTACAATATCTTGCTCTAATTGCTTCTTCGTTCCGACAAGCTGTTTCATCTTTTTATCTTGTTCACTAGAACCAAGTGAGCTTTCCAATAAAATGTCTTCACCGCTTTTCGAATTAAACGGTAACCCCATTCCTGTCATTTCTTTTCGAATCATAGGGGCATCTTTCTTTAATACGGCAATAGAACCGTCTTGATTCAGCTTATAGTCAACCCCTAACTTCGATAATTCAACAGTTATATCTTGTTTATCTTTATCACTTAAGCTTTGATAAACAGTCACATATTTATCAGGCATCGTGTAATATAGCAATCCAGCTGTAATAATAGCTAAAATAGCAGCTCCAATCACCATCTTATGCCACGCCTTTAACGACTGGAACACACCTTTTATTTTTTCCATTTCACACACATCCGTCCATATTTCTAAATTTGCATACTCATAAGCTGTTTATAATTTTCGATAAGATTATCTCTAATAACAGCTGCAGTTTTCATTTGTGCTTCTGCTTTTTTTTGTTGAATCATTACTTCATGTGTTTCTCCTACACCTTTTGTAAGCAAATCATATACTGCTGTTTGGGCATTATTTTGTGTTTGATTCATGCCTTCAAGTAAATCGATAAACGCTTTTCCTTCTACAGGCACAGAAGACGTTTTCGGCGCTGTGAGCTGCTGAATTCCGCTAAACGGCTGTGTATTAACAATCGATTGAATTTTCATACGTTATCTCCCTCTCTTTTTGAGATTCTTAACCTCGCCCGATTTCTAAATCTTTATCAAGCATTTTTTTATTCGCATTAAATACACTTGTATTTGCTTCATACATCTTTTGGGCGACCATTACGTTTGTCATTTCCGCAGTCATATCAATATTCGGATAACGTACGTACCCTTCTGCATTTGCTTGTGGGTGCGATGGATCGTAAATCAAATTCTCATTTGGATCGGTTTCAATAGATTCTACTTTTACACCTGTGTTAGGCTGTTGCTGTAACATGCTTGCAAAACTATTATTTTGCGCTAACACTACGCTGCGGCGATGGTACGGTCCTCCATCAGCTCCTACCGTTGTATTGGCATTCACAATGTTATCAGAAGTGACTTCCATCCATTTCTTTGCTGCTGTTAAACCGGAACCGCTGGCATTAATTGCTTGAAACATATATTTCCCCTCTTTTCTTAACGTCCTCTAGCTGCTTGATCTATTGTATACTGCGTATTAATTGCATTAATAGATACACCGTATAACTGATTCGTTTTTACAAGATCAATCATTTCTTTTGTCACATCAACACTATTGCCATCTTCTTTAACAGCCAAATTATTTGTTCGAATCTTTGCATATGTATTTGTTTCGTTCGTTAATGGTAAATGCATTACATTCGTTTGATACATTTGCCTATTTTTTTGTAAATCTAATTCATTTTTTTTATACAGTTCATTACTCCCTACAAGTTGTTCAGCAAAGTCAACATCTTGCGCTTTAAAGCCTGGCGTATTGGCGTTAGAAACATTATTAGAAACAGCATCTCTCTTAGTCACTAAATAATTCATATAATGACTTACATCATTAATAAAATTCGTCATATTCTCACCCTCTTCTATCGTTTCATTTTCATATTCCGATATTATCAACGAACACATACATTTATTAAAATAATATATTATTATGTATCTCTCAATATTTTATGTCATTTTTAC
>NZ_JBALLY010000155.1:0-10052 GCF_036963045.1 Bacillus sp. JJ864
TAACAATTATGTATTTTTTTAAGCGAAATTTTATGATTTACTTAGCAAAAATAGCGTGCTTTAATGTGTGTATAAGATTTTTACCTTCTATGAGAAACAAAAGAAAACAAAAGGTTTATCATTATATGTAGTCGATTATACCGCGTAGATAGGATGAGATTCCTATCATTTATGCGTAATCTAAAAATTTAAAGTTCAAAAGACTTTATTTCCAAAATTACCTTTTATCAATTGGTCAACTACATTTACTCCCGATAAACCAAATAGAAACATAGTTTCACTTCTTTTGTACTTATAGTTTGGTAAATAGCCCTTAGAGCAATATGTACATTTCGTTGTTTGAAATAATAAAAAAGTTAGCATTTCGCTAGCTTTTTTATTATTTCAAAGCAAGTATTTCTTTTGACATAACCCCTCTTCAAAATCAAGTTGAAATTTCAAGGCACCCCATTGTATCAGAATATCTTTCTCAACCTACAAAAAATAATCATCCCCTCCTCTTATGCTAGAATAAAACATATCTTTTTATTTTGAAGAAAAAGGAGGAGATATCTATGAAGTCACCGGAAAATGTCATTTTAGTTCATGAGATTTCCAAACTAAAAACAAAAGACGAGCTTTGGAATCCCTATTCTTGGTATCAGCATATGAAAGAGAATCATCCTGTCTATTATGATGCAGAGCAAGATGTATGGAATGTATTTTTGTATGACGATGTGAACCGAGTTTTATCTGACTATCGGTTATTTTCAAGTCGAAGAGATCGTCAGCAGTTTTCCTTTCCGCAACGCGAAACGAGAATGGATTTAAATTCTTCTGATCCTCCTGAACACCGCAATGTTCGTTCTATCGTTTCAAAAGCATTTACACCGCGCAGTTTAACTGAGTGGAAACCACATATACAAGCGCTTGCAACTGAAATAATTGAAAAGCTAAGAGATCGTGATGAAATTGATATTGTAGAAGACTTAGCTGCCCCATTCCCTGTAACTGTCATTTCTAATTTATTAGGTGTTCAGGCAACAGATTTTAAAAAAGTGAAACAATGGTCCGATATTTTATTCATGCCATATAGCCGAGAGAAATTTGCTGATTTAGATAGGCAAAAAGCAATTGCTATGAAAGAATTTAAAATGTATCTTCTTCCCATTGTCCAAGAAAAACGATACCACTTAACAGACGACATCATTTCAGACTTAATTAGAGCTGAATATGAAGGTGAAAGATTGACAGATGAAGAGATTGTAGATTTCTCACTCGGCTTACTGGCAGCTGGCAATGAAACAACTACAAATTTAATTATCAATAGTTTCTATTGTTTTTTAGTTGAGAAACCAGGAACGTACGCAGAATTACGTGAAAATCCGGCTTATATTCCGCAAGCAGTCGAAGAAGTTTTACGTTATCGTTTTCCGGTCGTATTAGCACGTACAATAACGGAGGATACAATTATATTTGGACCACAAATGAAAAAGGGACAAATGATTGTTGCGTGGGTCGCTGCCGCAAATTTAGATGAAAAACAGTTCCCTAACGCTAGCCGTTTTGACATACATCGACCAGGTAATGAGAAACATATGACATTCGGAAAAGGACCGCACTTTTGCTTAGGTGCACCTCTCGCGCGCTTAGAAGCTACAATCGCTCTAACAACTTTCATTACACAATATAAAGACCTAACACTGTCACCATCTTTTCAGCTAGAAAATTGCCTATTAGAGAATGAGCAAACTTTGAAACATTTTCCAATTCTTTTAAAGTAAATGTCTGGTAGTAATCGTACCCTAGAACTGTGTCTATTTATCAAATACCATCCATACGTTACGTTCAAAAGGTGTGTCAATACACCTTTATAAGAAGCATAAAAAGAGCAATCCACCCTTCCAAAGAAAAAAAGGGTGGATTGCTTCAAACAAAACGTTAATCGATAACCATCATCCTAACGGCTATGATTACCTAAGAGTAAGCACATTTTAATTTTTCAGCATATAAGTCGCCGCTATACAAAACACAACATGACCTGTACTCGCTTGCTCCATTCGTTTCTCACCTCGCATGTGGCAGAAAAAGGCCCTGACCACTTCTATGCACGGCCAAATGCTCTCGTCCTCCCCTAAAAGAAAAGGGTTTTTAGGGCGTTGTTTCAGCTTGTATTTATATAGTTACTCCCTTTCCATCCTGTTGAGTTTGATTTTCATTGCTATAATTCCGCTTATTTTACTTTCATCTTTGCTTCTTTATAAAATGCAATTTTCCCCTCATTATATTCTTTTGTATAACGATTAAACTTCTCTTTTTCTTTTTGTAGTTCTTTATTTAGTGCGTTAATCGTTTTCACTTTTTCACCAATTTCTTTTAACTTCGTTTCTTTTACTTTGAACTTTCCATACAACTCTTTTTCCATCGTTAATAATTCCATATACTTTTCATTCATTTTCTGAAAAGATTCGTAACGATTTTTATATACTTTTTCTACTTCTTTCGCTGCTTTTTGTAATTTCTTATCTTCAATTTTATCTACATCACTTGGAACAGGTTTAATTTCTTCTTGAGCTTTTTCAAGTACCTCCCTTTCATGCTTCAGCACTTTTTCACGCTCATCTACATTTGCAACAGCCTCATCTGTTTTTTTTACTACTGCTTTATTATATTCTTTTCCTTCTCTTAAAATTTGAACATACAGTTCTTCCTCTTTCGTTTCCAAATCGTTTAATTTTTTCACATCATCAAATAATGATTTCTCTTGTTTTGCTGCATTTTCAAATGCTACATATAAACTCTCCGCTTTTGCGGGTGAAGTAATGGATTGAAACATAAAATATATCGCTGCAACAGTAGCAATCAATAGCATTACACTTACTATACTTTTTAACTTAAAGCCATTTCTCATTCTATTGAATTCTCCTATCTTTAATTTATATATATTAATATAACTACTTTTATATTATAACTATTGTACAAACTATAATGGAAGTTTTATCAAGACGATTGTACCTGTGCCTTCTTCACTAAAAGTTTGTGTTGACTGAGATTCCCATCCCTTACTGGTTTATTTGTAAATGGATAAGTATACTCGATAGTCTTCATTAGACCGTTTATATAGAAAAATAGCTTCATTTTTTCCATCTTGATCTATATCCAATGTCCAAATCATTTGTTTATCTTTATTAGATTTTGGAGTAAGTAATCTATAATTAATAGGAAGATCTTTATTCATTTAATCTTTTAATTCCTTCAACCACTTTTCACTTGAAGAAGCCTCTATTAAATTTATCGGTATTTCATCTACCCTATAACCTGTTAGTAGAAAAACGATACATATTAAGCTTAACAACTTCCGCATATACTCTCGATCCTTAACGTAAATTTTCACACATAAAGATTATAATTTCTTATGTGTGAAGAAATCGTTACAGAAAAGTTACAAATCAAATGGTATATAAAGTGAAACTTCCATCTTGAGGCGGGAGTCTTACTGTCCACGAATAGCGGGATAAACAGATTTCACCTATTTCTCATACTCTTTATATTGCCCCACTGAAAAAGTCCCTCATGGTTTAAAAAGTGAAGCTAAAAATAGTGAACTCAAACATAGACACGGGTATGATACAGCATCTTCCTCGGGTCTCATTGGCATGCAAATGCAAGGAGCGATGGCAATATTCGCTGTTAACTTAAAACGAATTATGACCTTATTAAAAGGAAAACAGTAACAAAAGTATAGAGAAAAAGGTCGCCTTTTTTGTTTTACATATGTTTTATGAGATGAAAAACGGTAGTTTTTCAGTGGCCTCCAAAAAACTCCTCCCCTTTTATCGCCATCCAAAGCAACATAAAGTTGTGAATAAAAATCTCTCTATACCGAGAAATAGATAAATAATCCCTAAAAATATGAACAATAAATAGTCAATATATGTAATTTTGCATATATCGATACACAGAATCAAGTTGTTTGTATACTACTTAATAAGATGCATCTTTATTACACGGAATATTAAAAGGAGAAATAGAAATGAAGAAATCAGTCGTTACATTACTAGCAACCGGAATGGTTTTAGGTGCCCCGTTTTCAAATGCATTTGCAGAAGAACAAGCATCTCAGCAAAAAGCTTTGGATAAAATGGAAGTCGTTCAAAAAACGTGGAATGATGAACAAGGAAATCCATCCTTCCTTTCAGGGGAATTATCTGATAAAAAAGTAGAATCAGAAAAAGCAGTGAAGACGTTCCTTGAAGAAAATAAAGAGTTATTTAAAATCAATCCGCAAACTGACTTAACACTGAAAGAAGTAAAGTCAGATGATTTAGGCATGAAACATTATGTGTACATTCAATCTATTAATAAAGTACCAGTTGATGGCGCACAATTTATTGTTCATACAAATCGTGATGGCAAAGTAACAACAGTCAACGGTGACGTACACCCAGCTGCTGCAGAGCAATTAAAAGAAAAGACAAAAGCAAAGATTTCAAAAGAAACAGCTCTTTCAAATGCATGGAATCATATTAATCTAGCGAAAAAAGATACATTCGTAGAAACAACGGGCGCTCCGTTAGAACAAATGAAAGAGAACGCAAAATCTACAAATGAAAATGCAGATTTAGTTGTTTATGAAAAAGATGGGAATTATTATTTAACTTATAAAGTACAATTACAATTCATTAAACCTTATGGAGCAAACTGGCAAATCTATGTAAACGCAGAAGATGGAACAATTGTAGGTTCATATAATGCAGTTACAGATGCAGATACTCCGCAAAAAGGCTATGGTAACGGCGTATTGGGTGACCGCAAAAACCTAAATACAACTTACAGCAGCCAATACGGAAAATACTACTTACAAGACACAACAAAGCCGATGAATGGTGGCGTTATTGAAACATTTACGGTTAATCACAGCAATGCAGATAATCCAAAGAATTACTATCTATTCGATGATGATAATGCTTGGGTAGATAAGGACCAAGCTCCTGCAGTTGATGCTCATTTCTATGCAGGCAAAGTATATGATTATTATAAAAATGTTCATAACCGCAACAGTTTTGATGGAAAAGGTGCAACGATTCGTTCTTCAATCAATTATGGAAAAAACTATAATAATGCGTTCTGGAATGGACAACAAATGATTTATGGAGATGGCGATGGTGTTGAATTCGCACCGCTATCAGGTGCGCTTGATGTCGTTGCACATGAACTAACACATGCGGTAACTGAAAAGTCAGCTAATCTTCGATACGTAAATCAATCTGGAGCACTAAATGAATCTTTTTCTGATGTATTTGGATACTTCGTTGATCCAACCAATTGGGATATAGGAGAAGCGGTATATACACCAGGAGTTAAAGGAGATGCACTCCGTAGCTTATCAAATCCTGAAAAGTATGACCAACCTGCTCATATGAACAACTATCAATATTTACCAGCAACAGAAGAAGGAGATAATGGCGGCGTACATATCAATAGCGGTATTCCAAATAAAGCTGCTTATTTAACAATCAATGCTATCGGTAAAGAAAAAGCAGAAAAAATCTATTACCGTGCTTTAACAACGTACCTTACACCAACAAGTGATTTCAGTAAAGCACGTGCTGCTTTATTGCAATCTGCTGCTGATTACTACGGTGTTAACAGTGCAACATATAAAGCTGTAGAAAAAGCTTGGAATGACGTAGGCGTAAAATAATAGTTTCATTGATTAAAAATGTAAAAGGACACACTTGCTAGAAGTATTTGGCGAGGGGTGTCCTTTTTTCATTATCATTAACATCCCCAAGTAATATTCATTTCTTCAAAAGATGTTTTACTTTCTTTGAGTCCCTCTATATCACTCGTTCCAATCAACGCTACCTCATCTAATGAATGTTTGTAAACATAATATTGTCTATCATATTTATAGCACTTTTTTCTATAGCATCAAAGCGACTCTCTCTCCTTACTGGTCGAATTTCTGTACTTAAAAAATTTTCAATAGTTTTTCGTTTTCCGCCATAAGACTTCCTCCTCAACAGTACGAAATACCAATTTTAGATGGAAGATGAATTTTATTAAGCGTGAACCTAAGTTAATTGGTATAATATAGTAATATTAGTAGAAGAAGGAGACCACTGAGATAAATAGGGCTTACAAAATTCATATTCATTCAAATAAGTATTACGAGTAAAAGTCATTCATTGCAGCTACGTTGTGCCCAATTGTTTCCTTCATATTTTGAGTGATATGTATAAGGGAATAGATCCGCTATTCTTATTATACAAACCGTTCCATTCAAAGAAAGGGATGAAGATATGAACACTGGTGAACGTATTCGACAAATACGTATACATAAAAAATTCACACAAGGAGAACTAGTATCTGGGATCTGTTCGATAACTTATTTAAGTAGAATTGAAAATGGACAAATTAAACCTTCAGCTTCTTTTTTAGAAAAGGTCGCTGAAAAGCTAGATGTTGATTACAATTTTCTTGTCGATGCAGATTATGAGGATATAGAACCTAAGCTTCTTGAAATATGTAATAAGTATAAAAATAATAAGATTATAAGCGAAAAAGACTTAGCTTCTTTAGAACTGTATGTTCGTGATACAGACTCGACTCTTTTATTATTAAAGGCTTACAGTGTTTTAATATACTATCATTCTCGAAATGACAACTTATTACATGTAGCACCAATTGTTAATCAAGCTTCGCAAGTCATTCCAAATCAAATAGACTCCCAATATACCGAAGATTTTATATATTATCTAAAGGCTCGAGGCCATTATTTTTATAATAAACAAGACTATATGGCTGCCCATGAAATTTATGTGAAGGTAGAGGGGTTACTTGGCCTAGAAGAAACTGAGCGACACGCCCATATATATTATAATCTATGTCATGTAAATAAAGAGCTTTATAAAGATAAAAGTATTGGTCGTTTGTATGCTAAAAAAGCCTACAGATTGTACAAAAAATTTAATATGGAGCATGATGTAATATATACTCTTTTAATGCTTGTACTTCTGTATGAGGCAGATGGATTATATGACAAAGCTCTCGAAACCTTACAGCAGGCAGAACTTGGAGTGAAAAATAATTATAATTCTATGTATTTACCTATGATCCCGTATTATTACGGAAAAATTTATCAAGGCTTGAAAGACTATACGAATGCTATTAAATACTATGAGGAAAGTTTGCAACTGAGTGAGTTTCTCCTAAAAAAAATCAAAAGATATACATGTTCCGAGGCTTAATAGAGATTCATATAGAACTTAAAAATTGGAAAACTGTTAATAAATTAATGGATGAGGCATTTCATTTTTTATCAATTGCTGATGTACCTTTCGCTCATGTTCAACTATACGGATTGAAGGGAAAGATATCCAAATTAAGAGGAGATGATTATGGATACGAGAAAAATATGCAAACAGCTATTGAAATGGGCCTAGAAAAAAAACAATACCCTTTAGTTCGTGAACTCGCTACTGAACTAGGAAACTATTTTTATGATAATCGCGCTTATAAAATGTCAGCAAAATATTTGAAAATATTGAGTCAACTCTCCCCCACTTAAACGTAGCTTTAAGTGGGATTTCTTATGTACTCGTCCATGTCAGAATGCTTCCATACAAATGCATTACCCTCTTCGAATATACAGACTAAGGAGATTAAGTGTTTCCCAATATTTCAAATTAAGTAAAATATCAAGTTTAAAATACCTAATAATTCGCCAAAATTTTAATGAAATTTTACTAATTGTTATTAACATAAATAAACACGTATATTTTAAGTACAGAAAGTCAAACAGCAAGGAGGTGGTTATTCTGATGTTAGAGACAAAGTGTTCTACAAATATGATAGACAATATAAATTATCATTTGAATCAAAGTAAAGGCAATAATCAATATTTAAAAATCCTTTCAAATGAACGTGAAGTATTGCCATATCATGTTTATAAACACCCATTTCGTAAACATGCATCACAAAAAGAAATGATTAGTGTAGTTAAATCATTTATTCATATTAATACGTTAGCTCAAATTCTTTATGAAGCATTTCACGATCAAACATTTACAGCCTTAGTACCTATTCTATTTGTTTTTCAACCGAACATTGTAACTGGTATATCTACACCAGGTACGTATTCAATTAATTTTTATCATGATTATTTTGTTCATTTAAAAGATATCAATATTCAAGAATTACAGCCGAAAATAGGCGAACAAAAAGGGCCAATAGCTATCGGATATATGATAAACCAAAACGAAAGTATCCAGCATTCAAAAGAATTTATGTATCAAAGGTTAAAAGAACAAACTACAGAATGTATGTTAGCCTTACAAAAGAAATTGCATATACACGGAGAGTTAGAAGAACAAATTCAGTTGTCATTTGATTTCAAAAAAATCATGATGCCTTTAATAGTCTTACAGTGGATTAAACAAACAGCATCACATTATAAATAAGAAAGAGGGATAAATATGAATACGAAAAGAAACGAAGCGGGAAATAAGCAAAAAGTAGTAAGATATACGGCTGGAATTGCTATACTTTTAATATTGCTATCCTTTATATATCAATGGAAAAACGGTTTAGTAATTGATAGTACTGAAAACTTCGGTCTAGCATTCGCCGTTATCATTTTCCTTTCTAGTTTTATGCCTAAAAGAAAAAGAGAGCGAAACGTAGTAAGATATACGGCTGGAATTGCTATATTTTTAATATTGCTATCCTTTATATATCAATGGAAAAACGGTTTAGAGGTTGATACTACTGAAAACTTCAGTCTAGCAATAATTGTTGCCATTTTTCTTTCTAGTTTTATTCCTGAAAGAACAAGAGATAGTAAATAATTGAATAAGCACTTGAGATTTATTTCTCAAGTGCTTATTGCTGCAAGTATAAATTTACTATTCTGCAAACGTGCCCCAACCGTCTACATAGCCACCTAGAATCAGTAGATTTAGTCTGCTTTTTCTGTCGATTTACGATTGCAAATACTCGTCCATTTCTTTTACTTGGTCCTTGAATAGTATATTTTCTATTTTCCCAGGCAGATTTCGCTTTACCTGCTACCCATTTAGCTCCTTTTTTAGCATATTTCACTCCATAACGTATCGCAACTTTCGCAGCTACTCTAACACCTACAATTGCTACTGGGATTAAAAACTGAGCCCAATGCCCATCTGGATCCACATGCATGACAGGATTATTATCCGCATACGTATACCCATTCTGCGTAATCGGATCATCCTCATCACCCGGATCCGGATCCACAGACAAGAACACACCATGAGTTGGATTGTAATATCTCGCTATCAGATAATACATCCCAATCTCTTTATCATACATGTATCCCGCATATCCAAATGGATTCTCTGCTGCGATGCCTTTTGCGTCACTCTTTAGGACATTGCCCCATGCATCATATTCATAGTTTGCTACGACTTGTCCGTTTTCGTCTGTCATCGCGATGACGTCACCGCGTGGGTTGTAGTGATAGTATACCGTTTGCCCTTGAGATTTCATCGCCAGGCGGATGCCGTCTACGGAGTATACATATTGACGAAGGACGTTTCCACTTCCAGCTGTTTCATATAATGGGTTAATACTGTCGCCGTCGTAGTGATAACGGGTTGTTGTTCCGCTCACTGTTTTTTCGATGCGACGGCCGTCGTCATCGTATTTATATGTCGCAAATGATGTGCTTTCGCCTTGTTTTGTGATGGCGATCAGCTGGTCTGCTTCGTTCCATGTGTATTTGTATTTGCCATCGGATGTACGGTTTCCATTGGCGTCATACGTAAGGGATTCGTTGCCAAATTTCGTTAGCTGGTTTCCGTCGTTAAATACGGCTGCTGTCGATACAGCCGCTTTTCCTGCTTCGGTTACTTTTACATTTGTGCGGTTTCCAAAGCCGTCGTAGCTGTATTCTTTACTTATACCATTTGGTAATGTTTCTTTTATTAGTTGATTAATAGAATCATAGGCATACGTTGTTTTTTCTGTTTTATCACCGTTTTTCCGTTCAATTGCAGTACGGTTGCTTGTTGCGTCATACGTATACGATTCTT
>NZ_JBALLY010000156.1:0-566 GCF_036963045.1 Bacillus sp. JJ864
TCATCATCCCTTTTACATTTAAATCTTCTATTGTGATATAACTTGGTTTGGTTATCACCAATTGATTCACAATAAATTTTATATATTCCAAACGTATATTGGCTAATCGAGCATGTAACTTTTGTACTCTAAAAATATTTTTGTTTATATTTGCTCTTTTGGTAGCAGTTTTTTCACCTCTCTTTTTTAGATTTTCATATTTGCGTGACAAAGAGCGTTGTTCACGTTTTAATTTTTTTTCTAATTCCCTTACTTTTGTTGTCTTATTGATGTTCTTATATACAGTTCCATCACTACATGCGGCAAAGTCTTTTATGCCTAAATCGACACCTATACCTTCACTATATGAAACAGATTTCTTTTCTTTCTGTTCCACTTCACTCAAAATAGATACATAATATCTACCTGCTTTTTGAGATATTGTAGCGCTTTTCGCATTCCGAAATGGGATGTATCCATATTCTTTTAATCTTATCCAACCTAGTGTTGGTATCTTAATACGATGTCTTTCTACTTCAAGAAATCCACTACTTTTAATAAAATATGCTTTTACATCTTGATTTTTC
>NZ_JBALLY010000156.1:616-1332 GCF_036963045.1 Bacillus sp. JJ864
CTTGATTTTTCTTTTTCTTGAACTTAGGAAATTTAGACAACCCTTTAAAAAACCTATTAAAAGCAGTATCTGCATTCATAATAGACTTTTTAACAGCCTTAGAACTTACGTCTTGTATCCATTGATCGTGTTCTTTTGTATGAACATTATTTAACCATTTAGAAAAATCCATACCACTTATGAATTTCTTTTCTTTTTCATATATTTCTTTGTTTTTTGAAAGATACAGATTATAGACATATCTACATACACCAATAGCTTGATTCACCTTTTGTTTTTGTATCTCTGTTAAAAGAACCTCTGTTTTAAATGCTTTTTTCATCTCTATCACCTCACTTCCTTTTAGTACAGGAAAATTCTGCCTATTTAAAGTATACAATACATCTTAAAGGAGGAGATAAAAAAGGAGTGAAAAAAGAATGAGAATAGATATTCGCGTGCCAGATACCATACTACATAAGGTAGATCAATGTCAAAACGAACGAGATATTTCTACAAGAGCATCTGTTATTTTAGAGTTGATAAAAAAGGATTGTATAAAAACAAGGATGCATGAGTGCCTTTGTCTATTTTGTATACGATTGTCAATGTTTTCAGATACTGTTTTTACTCTTCCACCTCCGTTCCAATTCCGTTATATCCAATATGATATAACGGAATTATGAATTAGTAAAGTATTATGTATAAAACGTGCTATAATATATAAATTCATTTTA
>NZ_JBALLY010000156.1:1400-2356 GCF_036963045.1 Bacillus sp. JJ864
AAAAGAAAGGTTTTTTATGCCCCTTTTCAACTTGTATGTCTATACTTACAGCATATGCAGGAAAGGAGATTATTATGAAACGCATTTTCATAGGGATTATTCGCTTTTACCAAAAGTTTATTTCTCCCATGACACCGCCGACGTGCCGCTTCCATCCAACGTGTTCTCACTACGGGCTTGAAGCGATTCAAACTCATGGTGCATTAAAAGGAAGTTGGCTTACAGTAAAACGCATTTTGAAATGCCACCCATTTCATCCAGGCGGATTCGATCCTGTCCCAGAGAAAAAACAGAAGAAGAATTAACCTTCGTAACCATTCACAACAACATCTAACTTTCCAGTGTCCGGATGAATAACAAGTCCGTGTACAGGAACTTCTGCTGGCATAAGCGGATGGTTGTGAAGTATAGAAACACTGTGCTCTACGCTTTCTTCTACACTTGAGAACCCACGTAAAAACTTCTCTAAATCGATTCCAGAATAACGAAGTGTATCTAGTTTTTCTACTGAAACACCGCGCTCTTTCATCTTTTCAATCGTGCTGCTCGCTTGAATTTTCGCCATACCGCAATCGTGGTGACCAATTACACATACTTCATCTGCACCAAGTTCATAAATCGCAACTAAAATGCTGCGCATAATACTTCCAAATGGATGTGAAATAACAGCGCCAGCTACTTTAATAATTTTCACATCGCCGTTACGCATATTCATCGCTTTTGGCAATAGTTCGACAAGACGCGTATCCATGCATGAAATAATTACCATTTTTTTATTTGGAAATTTCCCTGTTTCATATTCTTCATACTTTTTAGTCTCGACAAATTCCTTATTATATTGCAAAACCTCTTCTAGAGCTTTCATAGTCAATCCCCTCTTTCTTTATGTAACTATAATATAAGTGTACCAAAGAACAAAAAAAACAAAAAATGTATTGCTTTATCCCGCATTAACG
>NZ_JBALLY010000156.1:2390-18148 GCF_036963045.1 Bacillus sp. JJ864
CCCGATTGGTGAGGGCTAACCATCAGTGGGGCATGCCCCCCACTGATGGAAGTTTCACTTTATCCTAAGAATATAATTTTTCAGATAACAGTCATAATTCTTCCATAATTTCCACACAGTTCTGTAACAACTACCTCATACTTTGCTCATATTTTCACTATAAACTAAATGTAGATAATGAAAATAAAAAAAGGAGTGAATTTTATTATGTCCGACGTTTTGTTACTGAGTCGTTTTCAATTTGCAATTACAATTTTTTATCATTTCTTATTTGTACCGTTAACACTCGGACTTGTTATTTTAGTAGCGTGTATGGAAACGCAATATGCACGTACATTAAATCCAACATATCGAAAAATGGCGAATTTCTGGGGTAAGTTATTTACGATTAACTTCGTAATGGGGATCATCACCGGGATTACGATGGAGTTCCAATTCGGAACAAACTGGTCTGAATACTCCAAATATATGGGAGATATTTTCGGATCTCCGCTAGCAATAGAAGCACTTGTTGCCTTCTTCTTAGAATCTACTTTCATGGGAATTTGGTTGTTCGGTAAAGATAAAGTTTCACCAAAGTTCCGTGCTTTCTCTATGTGGATGGTCGCACTTGGAACAAATATTTCCGCACTTTGGATCATTACAGCGAACGGCTTCATGCAAAATCCAGTTGGCTACGTAGTACGCAATGGCCGTGCTGAATTAAATGACTTTTGGGCACTGGTTACAAATCCATATGCATGGCATATGTTCTTCCACACTGTTGTTGGTTGTTATATCGTTGGTTCATTCTTCGTTATGGCAATTAGTGCATATCACTTACTACGTAAAAATGACGTTGAATTCTTTAAAAAATCATTTAAGTACGGTTTAATATTCGGTTTATTTGCAGCAACTGCAACACCATTCATCGGTCATGAATCCGGTGCTTTCGCGGCGAAAATGCAACCTGCAAAAGGTGCAGCAATGGAAGCTGTTTGGGACACTGGAGAAGGAAAAGGTTTCTCCATTATTCAAATTCCTGATGTGAAAAATGAGAAAAACTTTGAAGCATTAACAATTCCAAAACTCGGCAGCTTCTTCTATACAAATTCATTTGATGGAAAAATTGTCGGTTTAAAAGATATTCCAAAAGACGAGCGTCCAAACGTAAATCTTGTTTATTACAGCTTCCGTTTAATGGTTGCACTTGGCACATTCTTTATGGCACTTACATGGTTTGGTTTCTATTTAAGCCGCAAAGGAAAACTAGAAAACTCAAAACGTTTCTTAAAAATTACAATGTGGTCTGTATTACTTCCATATGTAGCGATTAACGCAGGTTGGATTGTTGCAGAAGCGGGACGTCAGCCTTGGACAGTATACAAACTGATGCGAACAGCAGAATCAGTTTCACCAATTTCTGTACCGCAAATTTGGTTCTCTTTAATTAGCTTAATCTTATTCTACACTTTACTATTAATTGCTGATGTATACCTTATGTTGAAATTTGCGAAAAAAGGACCTGAAGCATTAGAAGAGACTACAAAAGGGGGTGCAGCTCATGTCTCATGATACACTTGCAATTATTTGGTTCGGCTTATGGGGCGTGATTTGGACAGTTTACTTTATTCTCGATGGCTATGCACTTGGTAACGGAATGATTTTCCCGTTCGTTACCAAAGATCGCCAAGAACGCAATCAGTTGCAAGAAGCAATTGGACCGTTCTGGGGCGGAAATGAAGTATGGTTAATTACAGCTGGGGGAGCAACATTTGCTGCTTTCCCAATCACATATGCAAACATGTTCAGTTACTTATACACACCATTGTTCTTAGTATTACTTGCTCTATTTGCTCGTGCAGCAGGACTAGAATTCATGCATAAAGATGATTCACCAGTTTGGCAAACTATTTGTAAATGGACATATGCCGTTGGTAGTTTCTTAATTGCTTTCTTATTCGGTGTTACGTTCGCTAACCTATATTACGGATTACAAATTGGTAAAAATGGCTATGAAGGAAATTTACTTAGCTTATTACACCCTTACGGCATTTTAGGCGGCCTTTTCTTCACAGCAATCTTTGTCGTATCCGGTGCACTTTGGGTTATGATTAAAACGACCGGTGAAGTATCAGATCGTGCTTATAAAATTGCGAAACCATTTTCAATGGCAGCAGCAATTATTCTCGCTATCTTTTACGTCGCAACGTCAAACCTTACAAACTTATTCCAAAACTTTACGGAATATCCTGTACTGTTCTTAATCCCAGCGCTTGCGATGTTAATGAGCGTTATCGCAATGGCGATGGTTTTCAAAAGAAAAATTGGCTTAGCTTTCACATTTGTTTGCTTAACAATTGCTACGTTTATGGCAACTGGTTTTGCTGGTATGTTCCCAAGAATGCTGCCATCTCGCATTAACGATGCATACAGCACAACATTATTCCAAGCAGCAGGTAGTGAATTAAACTTGAAAATTATGTTCTTTGTTGCGATGGTAATGGTACCAATCGTTATTGGCTATCAATTATGGAGCTACACGATCTTTAAAGAGAAAATTCATAAAGACTCTGCAAAAGGGTATCACTAAAATCGCGAACCATCCTCTATCCGGGGATGGTTTTTTTGATATATAATTAAAAAGGAATTTACTAGAAAGTTGAGGTATTTACAAAGGCTATGTTTTTAGAAATCATCACCTTTATTTTACTTATTATTTTTTTATTCTTTTATTTAAGAGATCCAAGAAGTTTAATAATCGGATTTTTATTCAATCTATTTTTTTGCTCATTCCTTATCCTGTTTGTTTATTTAGGTTTTAGCTCCGGTAATGTGATATTTCGAATCATTGCTGCTATCCCTCTTTTCATCATTGGCTTTATGTTAACCTTTGGTATATTCGCTTTAATGATTGGACTATTTCTGAATGCAAGGGTTTTAATGAGAAAAGAAGGACGACGCTTTTCAAATTGTTTAACTTTACTAGCTGGACTAGGTATTTTATTCAGTATAATATGCTTACTATTTAAGCCAATTCAATTTTTATCTCCTTATTTCGGACCAATTTTTAGCGGCGTGTTTTTCATTATGATATATTTCTTTTTCCATTTATCCAACTTCTTAACAGCTTATTTTCTGTATCAATTCAACAGACCAAGACGCAATCAAGATTTCATTATCGTTCTTGGCAGTGGATTAATTAACGATAAAGTGCCACCACTTTTAGCAAGCAGAATTAATAAGGCAATTGATTTTTATTGGAAACAAGCAGCTGTTTCTTTTCCGCCTACAATCATTTTCTCTGGTGGACAAGGCCCTGATGAAAACCTCCCTGAAGCTGAGGCTATGCAAAGGTACGCCGTTGAAAAAGGGATTCCTACCGAGCATACGATAAAAGAAGATCGTTCTGTTAACACGTATCAAAATATGTTATTTTCAAAACAAATTATGGATTCACGAAAAGAAGGGAAATACAAAAGTATCTTTACAACGAATAATTTCCATCTTTTCCGCGCTGGATTATATGCAAAACAAGCCGGACTTAATAGCCAAGGAATCGGTTCAAAAACAGCTTTTTATTACTGGCCAAACGCGATGATTCGAGAGTATATTGCGATTGTTGTCATGGGTCGTAAACGCCATATTAAGGTTGTAGGAGTTATCTTAGGATTCTCCGGACTCCTTACAGCGATTAGTTTTCTATTTTCTTAATCCATACAAGAAAAGCGCAAGAAGCAACTGGTATGCTTCTTGCGCTTTTTTCTTTACCTTCTTTTCGTAACTTTTCCGGAACCGCCAACCTTTGTTTTAGGGGGAGACGTATTCTTCGGTGGGCCTGTTGTTGATGATTTCGGCTTCACATCTGATTCACTAGAACCACCTGGTGATTTTATAATTTTCCCTTTATTCTCCGTAGAAGGCGGAGCATTCTGCGTGCCTTTTTCCGTAATACTTCCCGAATCACCTACAGACGGTTTTTGCTCTACTTTATCACTTCTTTTAATAATAGAGCCTTTGCCTTGTTTCGTAATAGGCGGCGTTGTTTTCTTTTCTTCTTTTGTAGGTGGTCGTTCTTGGATAACCGGTTTATGATTTTGTCTGTCTGTATACCCACGGTAATCGCCGTGATACGATTTACGCGAATCAAATATATCGTCCAGTATGCTTGCTAACAGAAAGCCTTGTAAGAAAGATGGCTGATAATTTTGACGGACAAACTCTTTATTACTGATTTCAATTAATGTGTCAGATGGCTTCTCTTTATCCTTCTGAATGTTGTATATTTTATCAGAATACACAAGGAACATTTGATTTTCGTCTTCTTTAGACGCTTGTTTTGGTTCCTGTTCATCAATTAATTCTTTGGCAACTTGAGGAACTGATTTATTGGCGGCTCGATACACATAAGATTCTTGCTTACCGTCTTTCGCAACTGATTCTAACGGGTAACGATCTTGAATCGACTTTCCATTTTGACATCCCGATAAAGCAAAACCTGCAATTACAAGTAAAATAACAATAGCAAGTATAGCGATGCCGAGCGATTTAATCATGGGAAACAATCGTTTTGACATGATTACGCCCCCTTACGTTGCTCTTATGATTTGTACATCAGCTGAAAGAATCGATTCTCCCTCATACATCATTGTACGTCCATCTTGCCACTCAACGCGAAGCAGCTTTCGATTATCAGATTGGAACTCCCATACGTATTGTTCATCAGATGCTGCAAATGGTGTTTTTCCCATGACGACAACACGCCCGTTATATTGCTCTTCCATATGGTAATCTATATCATCCATTTCAATTGTCGTTGGAATCTCATTGATTGAATCTAATCGTCCATCAATAGGAGTATATAATTTATAATACGTATTTTCGCGATTTTCAATTTTTAAATATCGAATTGTTCTTCCATCTTGCAATGTTAAAACAATTTCATTACGAGAATGCATGCTTGTTTTTCCAACCACTTCATACATGACTAACGAAACTTCAATCATGTCACCAGGCGCTAACGTAAGTACCGTTTTCTCAGGTTTAGCAGGTTCCGGACTTTTTATTATATTTTTAATACGTTTAAATAAACTCATTGACCTACCCATCCTTTTCTCGTTATAGACATGCTGATAAAATAAGGGCACCGACAATATGTAACGAACCCGCTAAGACAGCATGTGCTACATATCCTTGCTTTGTCCCTTCATCTAAATCTAAATTAACTGTTTTTCGCAAAATAAGTTCAACAAACATTTCTACAAATAATAAGATTACAAAAGATACCGCTGATGCAAGTAATGCTTGCCATAAATCGTTTGATTTTGAAATCGATTGCGACAAAATATATCCTTGTGCAAACAACTTCATCGCAAAGCGCGTCGTAACTGCCATATTCCCTTTTTTAATTTCTTCTAAATCTTTATATTTAGTAAAAAGTGAATCAATCCACATCAATAGAAATAAAAGGATCGCACTTGCACCTGTCCATACAAGCATGGCTAAAATGTTCATCCCTGTCATGAAAAAACCACCTCTGAAAAAATAATAGAAAACCGACATGACTTCCTACTATGACATGTCGGTTCCGTTGTCTATTCTCTATAAATCCATCGTAATTTCCTAGCATATAAACCGCGGCCATGAAAACAATAACAGTTCTCCACTCATTCTCTCCTTTTGTTTTCACGCGGTATGGGGCCAAAAAAAGCACTGACCGCTCCTACGCATGATCGGATGCTCTCTCCAACCTAAAAAGAAAAGGTTTTTTCATTTATAGATTATTTCTCATACTGCTTCATAATACGAGCTAATTCATCATCTACAGCTGAGTTTTTGTTTAAACTCGCAAATTCTTCATCTAATGATTTTTCTTTTTTATAAATTTCTCCGCTTGCTTCTGCTTCAGCTTCTAATTGAAGAGCTTTTTCTTCCATGCGGCTTAAACCTGCTTTTGCTGTATTCGCATCAAAACCAGACATTGCCTGATTAATATTCTTTTGTGCTTTTGCTGCGTTCACACGCGCTACAAGCGTTTCACGTTTATTTTTTAATTCTGTTAATTGCTTACGCATTTCTTCTAATTTCGCGCGAAGATTATCAGCAGCCGCTTTATTTTGCTCGTAGCTTGCTTTATACTCATTCATTTTTTGTTCTGCATTTTGCTTTTCTTCTAAAGCACGACGTGCAAGATCAATGTTATTTGCTTGAACAGCCATGTGCGCTTGTTCTTCACGTTTCTTTACAAGTGCTTCTTGCTCTTCAAACAACAGTTTAAATTTTTTCTCAAGAGCAATTTGAGCTGCTACACTTTTCTCCGCTTCTTGTACATCCTCTTGCATATCACGTAAATACTGATCCGTCATTTTAACTGGATCTTCCGCTTTTTCAATTAATGAATACACGTTGGACATCGTTAAATCTCTTAATCGCTTAAATACAGACATTCTAATTCCTCCTAATTAATTGCTTCATATTTCAAATTCAGCGCTTGGAAAACCCGAAAATCTTCCTTTACAGTAAGAATATTCATACCTTAAACCTATGTGTACATTATATCAAAAATAAAGTGTACTTACATCTTGTTTCTTAAATATACAATCCATAATATGACATCCCCATCACAACTTCTAAAAGGTAGATAAAAAAAGCTTTGCGAAATTCGCAAAGCTTTCCTCTATTTATTCACAACTTGTTCCATATCAGTGCTACAAATGTTTGACTGACATGATTTATTAAGAGAACATGCTGCACATTTCCCTTTTTTACTTCGCTTTACGAAGTTCATTAGCGTATATCCTGCATATCCAAAAATGACAGCTCCAATTACGATATTAACTATCATTATGATACATCTCCTTTTAGAATCCGAGCATGGATCCAACTTGGTATATTGCTAGTGTTAATACATATGCAACCACAAGCGGGTAAACAACAGAGAAAATCGTCCACTTTAAAGACCCTGTTTCACGGCGGATAACCGCAACTGTTGCTAAACATGGTACATATAATAAAATAAAGAACATAAACGAATATGCTGATAATGTTGTGAAATGCGTACCAATTACGTTTCCTAATACATCTTCTTTCACAGAATAAATAATTGCCATTGTCGAAACAACAACTTCTTTTGCTAAAAATCCTGTTAACAGTGATGCAGCTGCTTGCCATGTTCCAAACCCAAGCGGCGCAAGAATTGGAGCAAATAACCCGCCAATCATCGCTAAGAAACTATCTCCCATATCTACACCGAATCCAGATGGCCCAGCATAGTTTAATAACCAAATCACAACAGAACCACCAAAGATAAATGTACCTGCTTTACGTACAAATCCTTTTCCTTTTTCCCACGTACTGCGCCATAACGTTTTTGCTTGCGGCACACGGTAAGGCGGAAGTTCAATTACAAAAATAGATTTCTCTTCTTTTAAAACCGTAACGGACATAATTTTTGTAACGAGTAATGCAAGGATAATACCAATAAGATATAAAGAAAATACAACAATCGCTTGACTATGCGGGAAAAAGACTCCAGCAAATAATGCATATACAGGCAGGCGGGCTGAACATGACATAAATGGTGTCACTAAAATCGTAAGCAGCCTCTCTTTCTCCTGTTCAATCGTTCTCGCTGCCATAACGCCTGGTACATTACAGCCAAAACCGATAATCATCGGAATAAACGCTTTTCCGTTTAATCCAAAAAACTCCATAATCCGATCCATTACAACGGCAATACGCGCCATATATCCGGAATCTTCTAGTAATGAAATAAAGAAGAACAACGCAAAAATTTGCGGCACGAATACTAATACCGCACCAACACCAGCAATAATTCCATCTGTAATGAGCGATCGAATGAAATCAGACGCACCAATATTCGTAAGACCTGCTGTTACCCAATCTGTAAATGGACCGCCGACAAATGCATCAAATTGATCCGATAAAGGCGTTCCAATCCATGAAAACGTAACCTGAAAAATTAAAAACATGATTCCTAAAAAGATCGGTAGTCCAAAAATTTTATGCGTAATTAATTTATCAATTCTTTCCGAAAAAGGAATGCTTCCTTCTTTTTCATGACGAATCACATTTGTTTTCAACTTTTCAATATACGCTGCACGTACTCCGTATATATGCTGCTCTAGCGTAACATCCAATTCTGCTTCTAATGCAGAGCGAATTGCTACAAGTTCGTTATATACATGCGACTTAGTGAGTTCTTTCTCTACCACTTCGTTATTTCCTAAAAATTGCAGCGCAAGCCACCTTGCATGCTCATCATTTTCTCGCTGCAATTTCTCCATAACGCGCTGGATTCCTGTCTCTACCGTTTTACCGTATGAAAGAACAAACGGTTTCTGCTCCGCCTTATCGCTTTCATGAAGAGCAGCTAATAATTCCTCGCAGCCTCTTCCACTTCTTGCTATAACGGGAATAACTGTTACACCTAGCATTTCAGATAGCTTCTTGACATCAATCATAATCCCGCGCTGTTTTGCCACATCAATCATATTCAAACCGATAGAAAGTGGTTTTCCAAATTCTAATAATTGCAATGTTAGATGCATATTACGTTCAAATTGAGAGGAGTCCACAATATTTAACATATGATGAAACTCTTCTGTTAATAAAAACCGTGTAACAACCCCTTCATCACGGGATACAGGATTTAAATCGTATATACCTGGTAAATCTATTAACATTCCTTGCTTATTTTTTAACTTACCAATCTTTTTTTCTACGGTTACTCCGCTCCAGTTCCCAACATATTCATAAGAACCAGTAAGCGCATTAAACAATGATGTTTTTCCCGTATTCGGATTTCCTAGCAAAGCAACCTTGTTCACGCTAATTCCACCTTTATCATTTTCGCATCACAATGACGAATAGAGATTAATTGTCCACGGCATTCTAATGTACAAGGACCATTAAGCATTGCCTTTTGTTTTACACAAAGCTCGCAACCTTCAGAAAATCCAAATGAAGCCAAACGGCGTTTTAACAATTTATCAAGAGATTGTAAATCTTTTACACGTACTTTTTCATCTATACTCATATCAACTAAGTTCATAAATTATCCCCCTAAAAAGATAACGATAATTATTATCAATATAAATTATAACATGACTCTCTGAAAAAACACTATACACTATGCTGTGTATTTATTACTATTTTCGTACAATTCCATCTTATTTAACATAAAAATCGTTGCTATGTACGGCCAGTTGCTCTCTCCCTCCCTAAAAAAAGGGTTTTTATTTTCATTTGCCATTCTTAACCATTATTATTACAATAATAGTAACAATCTAAGAATCTCGTTGTCACAGGGGGAGCCTCGTTGCTGAGAGGGAACACTTTGTTCCGACCCTTTGAACCTGTTAGTTAATGCTAACGTAGGAATTGTGCAGACGTATATACATAAGTAGTGATTTATAATTTGTGTATTTCCATCCCTCTATGATAATGGTTCTTCTTTTGTAACTTGGATATAGGGGGACTTTTACATGCGTAACACAAATTTACAAGCAATGATAGAGGCAGCGATTCTCGCAGCATTGGCATTAGTCATCGACATTTTGCCGCTCTCTATTAAACTTCCAACAGGCGGTTCTATCTCATTTGCTATGATTCCAATTTTTATTATTGCTTACCGTTGGGGATTTAAAGCGAGTTTCTTAAGTGGTCTCGTTTGGGGGTTATTACAAATTGTTGCAGGAGATGCATCTATTTTCACACCGGTGCAAGCGTTTATTGAATACTTTATCGCCTTTGCCTTTATTGGCTTTGCTGGATTATTTCATGCACCAATTCAACAAGCAATTGCCAATAAACAAAAAGCAAAAACAATTACGTATATCATTATTGCTACATTTATTGGTAGCTTAGCTCGTTACTTTTGGCACTTCATTGCTGGCTTTATTTTCTTTGGACAATATGCACCAAAAGGACAATCAGCTGTTTTATATTCCTTTATCTTTAACGGCGTTACAATGATTGGTTCTTTCGTATTGTGTGCGGTTCTACTTGTCGTTTTATTTATAACAGCACCGCGCTTATTTACAGGCGTGAATAAGCATTATATAAATACAAAAAACATTGCTTAATCAGCAATATTTAGATGTTCTAATTATTTAAGAGATAGACAAAAATCCCGCTTTTCTAAAGCGGGATTTTTCTGCTACTTTCAATGAATGAAAGGAAAAAATATCTTTTCTCACAAACACCATTCCGTTATATCATGTTGATTAAATTATACTTTATCGCATATTGAACAAGTTCACTTTTCTTAGAAAGATTCAGTTTGTTCAACATTCTCGTCTTATGAGTATCAACCGTTTTTATACTGATCGTTAACTCTTGAGCAATTTCAGACAATGAAAATCCTTTAACAAGATACTGCAATACCTCTCGTTCACGTGGACTTAGAATTACATAAGGATTTCGGGACTCTGTTTCATTTTGTACTCTTTTTAACATCGTTGAAATTTCCTTTGGGCGAAGGTATAAGTACCCATCCATAACAGAATCAATAGCAGTGTATAATTCCTCATCTACAGCTGCTTTAGGGACATAACCTGAAGCTCCCGCGTTCATGATTAACGTTATATAATCCTCATCTTCGTGCATGGTGAGCGCTATGACTTTCGCTTGTTCATAACGTAATTTAATTTCTTTGAGAACCTGGATTCCATCTAAGCGTGGCATAGATATATCCAATATCAAAATATCAGGTTTTAAAATGTCGTAAAGTTGAAGGGCTTCAAGTCCATCAGAGGCTTCACCTACAACTTGTAAGGACGGTCTTTTTTGCAATAGTAGTTTTAAACCTGATCTCATCAAGGCGTGGTCATCAACTAGCATTATGCTGATTGTCTTTTTCATCTTGACACCCTTCTCTCTGTTTTACTGGGATAGACACCATAACTTCAGTCCCACCGATTTTGTGAGTTTTGATAAAAAATGAACCGCCTAGTAATTCAGCTCTTTCCCTCATTCCATATATTCCAATTCGATTTTGCTGGCGAGCTTTTTCAAAATCAGTCTCATGTATACCTTGTCCGTTATCGTGGATACTTAGCTTAATAGAACAATCTTTAATCTCCATATTAATTACAATCTCAGTCGCTACTGTATGTTTCACTACATTAGTAAGACTTTCTTGAACAATTCGGTATAGTGCTACAGCGATATGACTATCTATGGTAGCACTGTCATCATCGGGAACGTGCAAAATTACAGCAAGAGCGAATTTTTCTTCAAACTTTCTTATATATTTCTTTAATGCCGGAATTAAACCTATATCATCAAGGATTGGTGGTCTTAATTCTACCGCTAAATCTCTAATTTCTCGTAAAATATTTGCCGCAGTCTCTCGGCTTACATTAAGTAGCTCCTGTTGTTCAGCATCTTTAGCTTCATTAGCCAAAATACGCATTGTAACCATTAGAAACGTAAGGGCTTGGCTTGTTTCATCATGAAGTTCACGAGAAATTCTTTTTCTCTCCTCCTCATGCGCGGATAATAATTTCAAGATTAACGTATCTCGAAGAGCATCCTTTTCTTGAAGTTCCTTCAGTAATTTTTCTACTGCCGTTCTCGAACTAATCAGGTTATCAGCCATTTCATTAAAAGCCCGCGCTAGTTTTCCAACTTCATCGTCACCCTCTGTTTTAGCCCTTAAGGATAAATTACCGGCTGATATACCTGATGCTATATCAACTAAACTGTTGATTGGTTTGGTAATGATACGAGTTACATAATAAGCTATACCTGCCGCTCCCATGCATACCAAAAATGTAGCGAAAATCAATTCTACTATTTTAGTAAAAATATAGCTTTTCGCTTCTTTTTCTGCCATTCCAACTCTAACAAATCCTACATCTCCACCTTCAATTGGAACAAGTATGTCATGGATATTTCCTTCATCTGAAGTTAATATAGCGGATTTTTCATTATTGCTACCATTAGGCTTATGTGCATTTAATATTCCTTTCGGTAGATGTTTAGAGAATGTATTTCCAATAAGAACATTATTATTGTCAATGACCAGTATATAACGAACGTCTTTATTCGTTTCCTGTGCCCGGGTAATGAGGAGGTGAATCGAATAGTAGTCGTCAGTTAGAATGTAATCCGAAGACAATGCCGCAATATTTTCAGCGATATTTACGCCACGCTTTTTAAGGTCCTCTGTCATCATTTTTGTGAGTGACTCCCAAATGATACATCCCAATAATAGAGCAAGAAAGAGTAGTGAAACGAGGATAGCTCCAAATATCTTCTGGTTTATTTGTAATTTATTTATCCATTTCATAGGTGACCTCATATAACTTAGGTTCAAATGGAACAAAACGATCAATAAACAGCCCCTGAAAAGCTGATTTTATTGGTTCTTGTTCGTGCATGGAAATGAAACTTTCTTTAATAATTTTCTTCTCTTCATCAGGTAAATTACTCCTAACGACAACAGGACCGGTACCAATCGGTTCCGTTTTTTCAATAATTTCCAAATCCTTAACCAGTTCTGGATTTTGACGTTTCGTGCGCTCAAAGACTAAACTATCAACAGCAGCTGCGTCAACAACCTTATTTATCACAGCGCCTAAGGAGCTTTCATGATTATATGTAAAAACATAACGACCGAAGAAATGCTCTGGAGTTTCACTTAATTCAGCTAATTTTTTCCTCACAAAAATATATCCGGAATAGCTGGTTGGATCGGTAAAGGCAACGTTTTTGCCTCTTAAATCATTTATATCGGATATTTCATTTTGGCGGTGTACGACAACATAACCATAGTAATAGGGAACTCCCATTCGTTCTTGCATAGCAATTGCTTCAAGTCCTTCGACATGTTTGTAAGTAATATACGCTCCTGTTGAAAGTATAGCGATGTCAGCGCCTCCATTTATCATCAACATGCTAATCTCATTATAACTCTTGCGCTGGATTAAAATTACAGGTCTATGGAGCTTTTCTCCAATATAATCAGCTATTTTCCTGTAGTACATAATTGTATCAGTCGGTGATAACACACTTGAAATTGCAATCCGTACAGGAGAGGGCTTTCCATCTTGTGAACCAACAGGCATAATTTCAGATTCGGAGAAAACAATTTGAGAGCTTGAACGATCATGCTGACAGCCTATTGCAAGTAAAGTAATAAAAAATATAAAAAAAAGCCTCAACCAATTTGTCATACTTTCCTCCATTCTTACAGGCGAGGAATTTATCCCCTTATTCCTTTGGGATCCTCACCTCAACATCGAGAGACAAGCAAAGAAAACAGATAGGGATAACTACCCGTAAAAACTCGATTGGTGAGAGCTTTCCATAAGTGGGAGATGAAGCTTCCACTTATGGAAGTTTCATTTTATGTATTAATCCGATTTACTGAATCATGCTTGATTCAATGTTTTTGAAGTTTATATTTATATATTACTTCAGAACGATCCACGAAATCTATGGAAGAGTGTATACAACACTACTTTTCGTGTCAGAGTTGTGACAGAAAGTATGTAAATACAAATAAAAAACGTCCGCTTTCTTTTTAGGGACGAGCACAGAAGAGGTTAGGGGCTTTTCTTGCAGTATACAAGGAGTAAAACAAAGAGAGAAAGCGAGTATGGAGCATATTTTATTCTGTATACCAACGACTTATATGCTGAAAAATGAAAACAGATTTAGATAGCTATAAATACTGTCTGTAAGATAAATTCTGATAGACTCTACTATATTATCTTACATAAAATCAGATATTTACTGATAGTTTAACGAATTGGCATATAAGATAATGTAACAAAAGGAGGATGATATAACACAAGTATTTTTGAAAACGTCTCCACCAAGTTAGCACTCTATTGAAATACTAAATTTCATGCTAATCTAAGTTTTTTCTGTAAATCAAAGTAAAGAAATCGAGGTAGATAGTATGTTCTCATTTTTGAAACCTAAAATTGCTACTACAAAAATAGCACCAGATCAGGTTCAAAAAACCTATAAGGTTTTCCGGCTACAATCTTTATTAGGAGTGTTTTTAGGTTACATAGCTTACTATATAGTACGTAACAATTTGGTCTTATCTACTCCTTATCTGAAGGAACAACTCAACCTCAGTGCTACAGAAGTAGGCTTATTAAGCAGTTCCATGCTTATCGCTTATGGAGTTAGTAAGGGTTTGATGAGTAGTTTAGCCGACAAAGCTAATCCTAAAAGGTATATGGCGCTTGGCTTGCTTCTGTGTGCTATGGTCAATATTATGATGGGCTTCAGCACGGCATTCTGGATGTTTGCACTTCTCGTTGTTCTCAATGGACTTTTTCAAGGAATGGGAGTTGGACCTAGCTTTATTACTATTGCAAACTGGTTTCCTCGTAAAGAAAGAGGAACGATCGGTGCTATATGGAATATTTCGCATAATATAGGCGGAGGTATCGTAGCACCTATCGTTGGTGTTAGTTTTGCTATGTTAGGCTCCAATCACTGGCAAGCGGCAAGCTATCAAATTCCAGCCGCAATAGCCATTGTTATTGCACTTATAATACTAACTCTTATTAAAGGCTCACCAGTAAGCGAGGGCTTGCCTCCGTTAAACGAAATTATCAAGGACGAATCCGATGATTCACAAATGCAACAAAAGGCTGATTCAAAACCGCCAGCAGACATGAGTGCTTGGCAGATTTTTAAGAATTATGTTTTATTTAACAAAAATGCATGGTTCGTTTCCTTCGTAGATGTTTTCGTTTACATGGTTCGTTTCGGTATTATAAGCTGGTTACCTATTTATTTATTACATGTGAAACATTTCACTAAGGAAGAGATGAGTGTTGCCTTTTTATTCTTTGAATGGGCAGCTATTCCTTCTACTCTTTTGGCTGGTTATTTATCAGACAAGTTATTCAAAGGGCACCGCATGCCGCCAGCAATCATCGCTATGACAATGATACTTGTCTGTATCATTGGTTACTGGCAAAGCACATCTTTACATTGGGTGACTATCTTCGCTGCCATTATTGGATGCTTAATTTACATTCCACAATTTCTAGCTTCAGTACAAACTATGGAGGTAGTTCCATCTTTCGCTGTTGGCTCTGCAGTTGGCTTGCGAGGTTTTATGAGTTACATCCTAGGTGCATCTTTAGGTACTACCCTCTTTGGTGTAATGGTTGACAAAGTAGGGTGGAATGGTGGCTTCTACGTATTACTAGCAGCAACTATTTGCTGTATCATATGCTGTATATTGGCTCATCGAGGAGCAAAAGAGCTAGAATACAACAAAAAACATGGAATCCAATCCTAAAACAACTCAAAACACGAAAAAAAACGCCCTTTATCTGACCAAAAAAATCAGATAAAGGGCATTTTTTTCTATATTTTTATACTTATTACAGCAAATGCTTAGTAGAGGAAGTATATATAAATTCATTTTGATTTTCTAACATATAAGTCGCTGCTATCCAGAACAAAACGTGACCTACACTCGCTTTCTCCCTTTGTTTGAAACCTCGCATGTGGTAGGAAAAGGCACTGAACGTTTCTATGCATGGCAAGTTGCTCTCGCCCGCCTAAAAAGAGACGGATTTTTATATCGGCTTTTATGTCAGTTTTTCAATTTATATTTATACAAATAAAGTAACTACTCAGCTATACCTTTTAGAAATTTAGAAAAGGGTATGATTCTAGTGAAGATGTGTCTCTCTATTACTTATAAATTCATTTTTTGGCATATAGACTACTGTCATGCAAACCGGGCAGGAGCCTGCACTTATTGTCTACTT
>NZ_JBALLY010000157.1:0-289 GCF_036963045.1 Bacillus sp. JJ864
ATACAAAAAATATATAGAAATCACTTTTATTCTGCACTAAACAAGTACATTTTCATATACCACTTAATAACATTTTAAATAATTTTGGAGAATATAAACGTATCACTATCAATAGCATTGGGAATGGAAAGGATTGTTACTTAAAGTATTTGAAAAAAGCAGTTTTATATAAAGAGTATTTAGGAATCACTATATTATTTAGTGAAAATTGTACGTTTAGACATGAATTTCTCCTTTTGTTGTACTTAAAGAGATATTTGTTTAGAAAACTTTATGTTTAAGAACAAGA
>NZ_JBALLY010000157.1:353-12734 GCF_036963045.1 Bacillus sp. JJ864
ATAAAGTATAGTTATATCAACGTTTTTCTCCTTTGAGAACGTCGTCATAGTAAGGGGGTGTAGTCCTTATCGTGCAATTTTCTTAGAGTAGTTTTGTAATCTGTAATATCCTAAATGCTCCATTTATTAACAGGAATTAAACTTGTCGTCTTCCTTATTTTCTAAAATATCTCTTGACATAAAAATGCGTTATATTGCATACTATATAAAAATTAAAGTGAAAATCGTTGAAGGGAACTAGTACATATGTCTTCTTGCACAAGAGAGTGGAATCCGCAGGCTGAAAGATTCCTCGTATAGAAATTATCGAACCTATCCCTGAGTCTTAAACGAAAGTTTAGGCGTATGCCTGCGTTACAGGCGACAAGCGGATATAGATTTATATCAATGAAGGTGGTACCGCGGAACAAAGACCGTTTCGTCCTTTTTTTAAGGGCGGAGCGGTCTTTTTTATTTGGCTCTTTATTGCGAGATAGGCATCATTAGTGAGGGATTCTTTGCTGCAAATTGCACGTGGTAGAAAAATAGTTTGTCTCCATTTGAAAAAGAAGCAGCACAATGTACAAAAAACTTTTATTTTAGACTAGGGGATACAAAAGTGAAAAAACAACGAATTGTCGTAAAAATTGGAAGCAGTTCCTTGGCAGCAAATCATGGCGGCATCTCTGGCGAACAGCTTTCAGATCACGTCGCCGCCTTGGCGCGACTGAAGCAGGAAGGACATGAAATCGTGCTGATTACATCTGGGGCCGTCGCCGCAGGTTTTTCCGCTCTCGGGTATCCCGGCCGAACCGTGACAATTAAAGGGAAGCAGGCTGCCGCCGCTGTCGGACAAAGTCTGTTAATGCAGGCCTATACGGAGGAATTCCGCAAATATGGGATTGTTACCGCGCAGCTTCTGCTGACAAGAAGCGATTTTTCTAGAAAAGAACAATACAGCAATGCCTACGCCACTTTAGCGGAGCTATTAAACCGCTCCGCTCTTCCTATAATCAACGAGAACGATTCCATTTCTTTGGAGGAGCTGACGTTTGGTGATAATGACATGCTGTCAGCTTTAGTAAGCGGGCTTGTCTCGGCGGATATGCTCATGATTTTTACGGATGTGAACGGTTTGTATGACCGGAATCCCCAGAAAAATCCGGACGCGAAAAAGTATTACTTTCTCCCTGCCGTTACGGAAGAAATCGCCTCTCTTGCTGGAGATGCTGGCTCAAAACTTGGTACCGGCGGCATGAAATCGAAAATCGATGCGGCAAAGACGGCACTATCTCTCGGTGTGAGTGTATTCATCGGAACAGGACGTGGACGGGAGAAGTTTTTAGATGTTTTGAAGGGTAAAGGTGATGGAACGTATATCGGCAATACGCCTCAAAAAGTGATCAAGATAAACAAGCAATGGATCGCGCTACATTCGCTTGTCAGCGGACAAATTGAAGTGGATGCCGGAGCAGCCGCTGCCATCATTCAGCGTGGAAAAAGTCTTCTGCCTGCCGGTGTTACCGATGTGTTTGGGATCTTTCAAGTCGGCGAAGTCGTGGAGGTCATCACAGAGCAAGGAGGCGTGATAGGGAAAGGACAGTGCAGATATAGTGCAGAGGAATTGCGAGAGCTAAAAGGTATGCAGAGCCATGACATTCAAGTGCGAGGCGAAAGGAATAGCTACGAGGTCATTCATAGGGATAATTGGGTTTCATTTTAAGAATTGAGAGATGGATCGTTCAAGTGAAGAACACAGGGGCTTCTGTCCTAAAAGGCGCTATTTGTCTTTTTTCGTTCTAAGCGTCTGATGGATTCAACTAACATCTATGTAGGAGTGTTTTGGATGGTAGTGCCTAGTTGGCGGAACTGGACACGTCTCAAATGTTATACTTTTTAATCTTTAAAAGGGGGAAACGAAAATGAATGAAGTGTTGGCAAAGGGACAAAAAGCGAAAAAGATTGCAGGAGAGCTTGTGACCAAATCGACTAATGAAAAAAATAAGGCACTGGTGGCTGTCGTTGAGCAATTGATAGTAGAGACATCCTATATTTTGGAGGAGAACAAACGGGATATCGAACAAGGTAAAGCGAAAGGAATGTCTGCCTCTCTCCTCGACCGCCTCATGCTGAATGAACAGCGCATTATTGATATGACAGAGGGTATCCGGCAGCTGATTGATTTGCGCGATCCTGTCGGAGAATGTGTAGCTGCATGGGAACGGCCGAATGGATTGTCTATTCGGGAGATGCGCGTGCCGCTCGGTGTTGTCGGGATGATTTACGAGGCGCGTCCGAACGTGACGGTAGATGCGGCCACAATTTGCTTGAAAACAGGTAATGCAGCGATCTTGCGTGGTAGTTCTTCCGCCGCTTATTCCAATAAAGCCATCGTCGCTGTCATTCATCGTGCGCTTAAAGAAACGAGCTTGCCTCCAGAAAGCGTACAGCTCATTGAAGACAATTCACGAGACAGCGCAAAGCAGCTGTTTACATTGAACGAGTACTTGGATGTTCTTATTCCAAGAGGTGGCAAGCAGTTGATAGATACTGTAGTGAGAGAAGCGTCTGTTCCTGTATTGGAAACAGGTGCGGGAAATTGTCACATTTTCATTGATGAAACAGCGGATAAACAGATGGCATTCGATATTATCGTAAACGCCAAAACACAGCGTCCGTCTGTATGCAATGCTATTGAAACAATTATACTTCACGAGAATTGGGCGCAGCGATTCGGTACCGAGCTGTTTTCTTTCTTGAAGGAAAGAGGAGTGGAGCTGCGTGGAGATAAGAAAGCATTGGCAATTGATTCTTCTCTTGTACCCGCTTCAGAAGAAGACTGGGAAACAGAGTTTTTGTCTCTTACGCTGGCAGTCAAAATTGTTTCCTCTGTTGAAGAAGCGATTCGCCACATCAATGCTTATGGCTCCATGCATTCCGAAGCAATCATTACAGAGAACGAGGAAAACGTCAGCAAGTTTTTCACGTCCGTTGATGCTGCAGCGCTCTATCATAATGCTTCGACCCGCTTTACTGATGGTTTTGAATTTGGCTTCGGCGCAGAAATAGGCATCAGCACGCAAAAGCTGCACGCGCGGGGACCGATGGGGCTATCTGCATTGACTTCCACAAAATATGTGATTCGTGGGAATGGGCAGATTCGGGGATAAGAAGTAGAAGGACAGATGCAAAGCCCCTTTTATTTTATGAGATGGGACCTGCGGCATCTGGTGAAAATTTGGTTACTGTATCAGGCGTAGCTTACTTCTAATCTATCCAAATAAGAAACAAGAAACATTAATTGCTAAAACGATTGGTTACAGTCGCTTTGTATTCAATTTCTTATTGAGCGAATGGATGAGTTTAGTTAAAGAAGAAAATCAAATCGCATAGCCTACAAAAAAGAAAGCAAACTAAAATCGTGGGTGCCGATAACGAAAAAATATTACTCCACGATCTTTATATAGCGTATTTATTATGGTTGGCATCCTTGAAGGAATAATTAAATCAAACTACAAGGGTGGTGAAAAAATGGTTAAAAATAAGAATAATCAATTTAAGAATAATAAAAATGCTCTACCAAAAGCAGATGTAGAATTTGTAGGAGAAAATGGACTTGAAAAAATAGCATTAAGAGCTCAAAAAAAATCAAAATAAGTAAACAATATGGGGCAGTAAATCTGTCCCTCAAAATTAACCTGATGTTTTTAAGAGATACTAAAATGAATGTTTCTAAGACCGGAGATTCTATTCATCAAATAATTCGTGAGTTTTCATTGAAAAGAGAGAGCCCTTTGTTCAGCTCACATATATTATATATACATGGGATAACATTATAATGGTTTTTTTTACATAATTGTGATACTATTTTCCTTTATAACAAAAAAAGGACGTGACATATAGTGATCAAAATTGAGATACCAGCAGTGGACGTTACGATTACAGAGCGTAAACAAGTAATAAAAGGTGATGAACCAATAATTACTCCGATTAATGGATTTATTGACTTCCATCTGATTCCAAGAGATAAAGGCGGCATTTTTATGTTTTATAATATTAATGATGAGCTGCTATTCGTTGGAAAAGCACGTAAATTACGTCAAAGAATTAAAAAGCATTTTGAAGATAATGTTTCACCGATCAAAGCATACAGAGATGAAGTATATCGAATTGATGCATGTATCGTAGAAGATCCGATGGAACGAGAAATTTACGAAACATATATTATTAATGAACTTCAAGCGAAATATAATGTAGATAAAGTATTTTTTAAATAAAAAATTAAAAAAGTAAAATGACCTCGGCATAATGCCTGAGGTCATTTTATTTTTCATTTATTTGCAAAGTTAGTTTTTCGGAAGATTTAGCTGCCAAGAAACGCCATACTTATCTTGAACCCAACCGAATTTCGCACTCCAGGGAGAATTAATTAGTGGCATTAAAATAGCGCCATCTTGAGATAACTTATCAAAAACTCGATCAATTTCTTCTTCCGTATCACAAGTGACAAACAATGACATAGCGGGTGTAAATTTATGTACATCTTTATTACTATTATCAATGCACATAAATCGTTGTCCTTTTAATGAAAATGTAGCATGTAACACAGTTCCTTCTTCGCCAGCTTCGTTCGCTCCGTACCGAGAAATACTTATGATTTCTGATTGATCAAATATAGAAGTGTAATGATTCATTGCTTCCTCGGCTGTTCCCCGGAACATTAAAAACGTAGTAATTTTTTGACTTGAATTTTCCATTTCCAATTCACTCCTTTAATAATTTTTAACCCTATAAAACGAACGTACATTCTTGTGTATGCATTTATATTATCTTTAAGAGTTCGCGATTGTCAATTGTTATGCAATATAACAACCTATTAAAAACGAATAATGTTACATAACTAAAAATTACAAACATATACTGGTACAAGCAAACTTGAAAGGAGACAATCATGAATTGGTTAGAAGCCTTTATTTTAGGAATTATTCAAGGATTAACGGAATTTTTGCCAATTAGTAGTACTGGTCATTTGTATCTAGGGAGACACCTTTTTGCTTTAGATGAGGCAGGGCTTTTTTTAGATACGATGCTACATATAGGGACGTTAGTAGCCGTTTTCATTTATTATAAAAAAGAATTTCTGTATTTAATGAAAAATCCGTTTTCAAAGTTAACGTATTTATTAATGATCGGAACAATCCCCGCAGTAGTAATTGGGTTATTGTTTAAAGATTTCTTTGAAGAGATCTCAAAAACGGGTATTACAATCGGATGGGAATTTTTAGTGACCGGTTTATTTTTATATATGGCAGAGAATCAAAAAAGCGGACGGAAGAAGATGGGCGATATTACATATAAAGACGCATTTATTATCGGTTCATTTCAAGCAGTTGCAATTTTTCCGGCAATTTCAAGATCAGGTATGACGATTGTTGCTGCTTTATGGAGAAAGTTAGACCGTGAAACAGCAGCTTATTTTTCATTTTTATTATCGACACCTGCAATTGTTGGAGCAATTATCTTACAGTCACTTGATGTTTTTCAAGGGAAAGCAGAAGCAATCTCTAATACTTCACTTATCGTTGGTACGATATCGGCAGCTTTCTTTGGATATATTGCAGTTTCCTGGTTGATTCAATATTTAAAACGTCATTCTCTAAAAATGTTTGCGTATTATGTATGGGCTCTTGGCATTTTAATTCTTACTTTACAATTTACCGGTGTATTTTAACATAATTCTAAAATAATTCTCCTTCTACAAGGAATGAGAAGGATGAAGCACAATGAGTAGGGAGGTAATGAAATTTGGTTGGCGTAAGCTAAAGGAATGAAAAAGGAATTTCCTAAACTTTTCTAAAAGAAATACCTTCTCAGCCTTTGCAAGAAGTTTTTGTACGTCTAAAAAAAGCGTTTGATTATTTCTTTCGTAAAGATGCAAAGTATCCAAAACAGAAAAAGTATAAAGACTACAATAGTATGACGTTTCCCCAATTTGGATTCAAACCAAACGGAAAGCATCGTTATGCCATGTCTTTTTCTGATAATGGTAAGTTATACAATAAAAAATTAGGAGAAATAGATATACTACTTCATAGACCACTCGGAGGAACAATCAAGCAACTGATTCTAAAACGTCAAGGGAAAAGATGGTACGCTATTTTCTGTGTCGAAAGACAAGTGGTACCATCTGATATCGATACCAATCGTGCGATAGGAATTGACGTGGGATTACATAAGTATGCCGTTCTTTCTAATGGTTTAGAGTTTGAAAACCCTAGATTTCTCCGTGAAAAAGAAAAACAACTCAAGAAAGCACAGCGAAAACTTTCTAAGAAGAAAAAAGGTTCTGCTAACTTTATAAAACAAGTCGAGCGTGTTCGTAAGCTACATGAAAAAGTAGCGAACCAGCGCAGAGATTTTCTTCATAAACTCAGTTACAATCTAGCGAAAGAGTCTATAAACTGTAGGGCAGAGTTATGTCCGAACAGTATAATCTACGCCTGTGGAGACTGTGTAAGACGCGGTGGGACACCCCACTATGCAACGGTCTATGAAACAGGAAGCCCCTTCTTCAATCAGATCGTAAGGTAGATAAGGAGGGGTTATTCACGGGAGGAAGACTATGAAAAAATATGGGCAAGCAGTAAGTTTATTTTATGGCGGATTTTTTATGTTTGGCCTAGCCGTGGGAACTTTATTAGAAAAGCCTAACATTGGGATTTTTGTTGGGATTGCTTGTGGATTATTTACGCATGCAGTACTTGTTATGAAGGATAAAAATGAATGAAATCCTCGCTGAAAATTAAAATCTTGTATTTGAGTTATGATACAGGATTTTTAAAATTTTTCATAGATTGTATTGTTTAAGAGGTATAACGTGAATAACATTCAGGAGGTAATGTATTGGAGACTGCAATTGTAATTGGAGGAAGCGTTGCTGGGAAACTTACTGCAAAAGCTTTATCACATTATTTTCAGCAAGTAATCGTTTTAGAAATGGGAGAAGAATGGACAGAAAAGACACCTAGAAAGAGACTTCCGCAAAGTTATCATCCTCATGTTTTGTTAAAAGGTGGAGAAGAAGCAATTGAGAAATTATTTCCTAGCATTACGGAGCAATTAATTGAAGATGGAGGTATTGTAAATAATTTTACGGGAGATTTAAGGTGGCATCATTTTGGTTTATGGAAGCAACCTTTTGTTGGAGAATTAAAAATGGTCCAACAGAGTCGTCCGATGCTTGAGTGGCATTTGCAAAGGCGGATTAATCAAGTTTCTAATATTAGAACGAAATATGAAACAAAGGTGAATCGGTTGCTAATTGATAAGCAGCAGAACAAAATTGTCGGAGTAAAAACACAATGTTTGAAAACAGGAAAAGAAGAGGAATTTCATGCAGATGTAGTTGTTGATGCAAGCGGATTTGGTTCTAAAAATATAGAATGGTTACAAACACATGGTATAGAAGTGAAAGAAGAAAAAGTATGGATCCAGTTATTTTATGCAACTAAATTAGTCTGCCTAAAACAGAAAGAACGTTTGGACTGGTGTAATTTACTTGTTTCTCCTAGTTTCCCTGAAAACCCTTATGGTGCATTTATTCAAACTATTGAAGACAATCGTTATTTTGTAACGTTAAGTGGTTACGCCGATGAGTGTCCGCCTCAAACTGATAAAGAATTTCTTATCTTTGCTCATAAGCTACCTATTCCAGATGTACTTGGTTTTCTTACAAAAGCAGAATCTATTACAGATATAAAAATACATAAAATCCCTTGCCAAGTGCGGCGGCGTTTTGATTTAGCGAGAAATATGCCAGAAGGTTTCTTAGTAATTGGTGATGCTCATTGCCGTTTTGATCCTGTATTTGGACAAGGAATGTCTGTTGCGGCGATGGAAGCAGTAGAATTGCAGCGATGCCTTCAGCAAGGCAGTCCGCTAAAAAAAGGATTCACTAGAAAATTTTATAAGCGAATAGCCAAGATTATTGCAACGCCGTGGCAAATGACTACTACAGAATCATTTCGTCATCCTAAGATTAGAGGAGTTAAACCTTTTATGCAGCCATTTCAACAGTGGTATACGAAAAAAATCTATCAACTTTCCGCAAGCAATCCAGAAATTTATATTCGATTAGTACGAGTTATGAATCTCATACGTAGTCCCTTACACCTTTTTCATCCAAAAGTACTGTTTGCTGTATTTACGAGCCGAAGAAAATAATCGTTCCTCAGCAGGATTTTATGACTAAATAGCAAAATGTATATAGTTGATAGATTTGGAAAAGGAATGATTAATGGATGGAACTCTATATAGAAAAGTTAAAGGAACAAGATGCACAGGAATTATTTGCTTTTGAATGTAGTAATAGGGACTTCTTCGAAAAGACGGTGCCAAGCCGCGGTGAGGAATACTATACATTTGAAACCTTTAAAAAGATATTTTATGAATTATTACAAGAGCAATGTAAAGGTATTTCATATTTTCATCTCATTAGAAATGATGAAGGAACAATTGTTGGACGAATTAATTTAGTAGACCTTGAGAAAGATAAAGAATTGGGGTATCTTGGATATAGAATAGGAGAAAAATATGCTGGAAAAGGTATTGCTACTAAAGGCGTAAAACTCCTTTTAAAAGAAGTCGCAAATTATCACGTTATGGAAGTTCTTGCGAAAACAACAACTGATAATATTGCTTCTCAAAAAGTATTAAAAAAGAACCATTTTTCATGTATCTTAATTGATGAAAACGCACCTCATACTGATTTTATCCATTATGTTTGGAGACATACTAACTAAAATAAAAAAGGAGAGCAATACAATTATGGACTTACGTTATCCGATCGGTCATTTTACTTATGAAGAAACGATTACACATGAAACAATTGAAAATTGGATAAAGCAAATTGAAAACCTTCCTACTGAATTAACGCAAGCAATAAAAAACTTAAATACAACTCAGCTCGATACGCCGTATCGTCCTGGCGGATGGACAGTGCGTCAAGTTGTTCATCATATTGCAGATAGTCATATGAATAGTTATATTCGTTTTAAATTGGCACTGACAGAACATACTCCTACAATTAAACCGTATATGGAAGAGAAATGGGCGGACCTTCCTGATTCTGAGCTTCCGGTAGATGTGTCTTTATCACTTTTAGAATCATTACATAAACGATGGGTTACTTTACTGCAATCGATGAAACTTAGTGATTTTGAAAAGACGTTTCATCATCCTGAATCAGGGGCCAATAAATTAGGTGTAACGATTGGACTTTATGCATGGCACGGTCGCCATCATACTGCGCATATTACTTCTCTTCGTGATCGATTAGGATGGTAATAGGTTTAGAGATTATAAATTAGGCAATTGAAATAATTAATAACATAACCATTTTTTTAAACAATGAATCAACAAATTATAAATTACATTCATATAAGGGACATGGAAACAAGGGAGATGCACATATTGTTTGAGAAACAGAATGATTTAAATGTAAAATATGATACTAGTTTTAATAGTTTGCGCGCTGACTGCGAGAACTGCTTCGGCTTATGTTGCGTTGCACTGCCTTTTGCAGCTTCGGCAGATTTTGCAATTGATAAAGACGGTGGAACGCCATGCAAAAATCTTCAATCGGATTTTCGGTGCAGCATTCATAAAAATCTTAGACAACAGGGGTTTAAGGGATGTACTGTTTTTGAATGCTTCGGTGCAGGTCAAAAAGTTTCGCAAGTGACCTTTGGGGGCGTTGATTGGAAAGAAAACCAAGAAACGGCGAAAAAAATGTTCAATGTGTTCCCGATTATGCAGCAACTTCATGAGATGCTCTCGTATTTGACGGAAGCATTGACGTTGAAAGCGACTCTTCCGATTCACAGAGAGCTTAGACGCTCACTTGATGAAACAGAACGATTTTCGCAACTTAGTCCCGATTTACTTTTAGAACTAGACGTTCCATCACACCGAGCGAATGTAAATGAGTTCCTTTTAAAGACAAGCGAACTCGTGTGGATAGAATCAAGTCGTCAGAGCAAGGGGAGCAAAAAAAGAAAGAGAATTAACCATCGAAGCGCTATTCTTATGGGTGCCAATCTTAAAGGCGCGGATCTTAGAGGTGCTAACTTAAGAGGAGCATACTTGATTGCGGCTAACCTTCGCGGTGCAGATATGCGAGCAGCTGACTTAATCGGTGCAGATTTACGAGATGCAGATCTTAGCGGAGCAGATCTCACAGAGAGTATCTTTCTTACTCAAGTGCAGATAAATTCGGCGAAGGGTGATGCTCGTACAAAATTACCTCGCTTGCTTTCTCGTCCGGCACATTGGTCTGTTTAAGATAAAAAACGAATAAATCAAAATTAAAAAGATCCTATTTCTCGTTTTTATAAATGAGAGATGGGATCTTTTTAAATAATTATACAACGGCGTTCCAAAAGAGAAAAAGGTGAGTAGAATAACTACTTTAGTAAATATCAGTACTAATATTTTATGCTGCTTTTAGTTAAAACTAACAAGGAAACCCTTGCGAAGATGTATACCAAACTCTTGTGCAATCTCATATTTCATTTAATCAATGTTTGTTTCACTACAAAATAGAATAACATGTACTTAGATAGGTTAATGATAAAAAAGAACTTCATATACACTTAAATGGTTAAAAGGAGGATTTTGATCTTGGATATGGCAGAAAATACATTATCTATCTTTGCTTTAGGCGGTGTAAATGAAATAGGGAAAAATATGTATGTAATACAATATGCAGACGATATAGCCATTATTGATTGCGGTTCCAAGTTCCCTGATGAAAGTTTATTAGGAATTGATTTAATCATCCCAGATATTACATACTTGCAGGAAAATAAAGATAAGATCCGAGCGTTAGTCGTAACACATGGACATGAAGATCATATTGGCGGTATTCCATATTTATTAAAACAATTGAATGTGCCAATTTATGCAACTCGTTTAACGCTAGGCTTAATTGAAGTTAAATTAAAAGAACATGGACTGCGAAATGAAACAGATGTATTTGTTATTGATTCTGAATCGTTAATTGAACTTGGACAAATAAGTCTTACTTTTTTCAAAACGAATCACAGCATTCCAGACTGTCTTGGCATTGTTTTTCATACGCCAGAAGGTACAGTAGTACACACAGGGGATTTCAAGTTTGATTTGACTCCAATCAATAATCAATATCCTGATATCCATAAAATGGCGAAAATTGGAGAAAGCGGTGTCTTAGCTTTACTCTCTGAAAGTACAAATGCAGAACGGTCTGGTTTTACACCATCAGAACGATTAGTCGGTGACCATATTGAAGAGGCATTTTTCAAAGCACATAGAAAAGTAATTATTTCAACCTTTGCTTCTAATGTTAATCGCGTACAGCAAGTGGTAGACGCTGCCATTAAAACAAATCGAAAACTCGCTTTGCTCGGAAGGAGTATGGTAAATGTAGTATCTGTCGCATTAGAACAAGGATATTTGAATATTCCAGAGGGAATGTTAATTGAAGCACATGAAATTAATCAAATGGATCCAGAAAAAGTAGCTATTCTTTGTACAGGTAGCCAAGGTGAACCGATGGCTGTTTTAGCTCGTTTAGCTAGCGGAAGCTATAGACAGGTAGATATTCTGCCTGAAGATACTGTTATTATCGCTGCGACTCCCATACCAGGGAATGAACGAAATGTATCACGTATTGTAGACAACTTATTTTTATTAGGAGCTAATGTGATTTATGGATCAGGAAGTTCAACAGGGATGCACGTTTCTGGACATGCTTATCAAGAAGAATTGAAGTTAATGCTTACTTTAATGAAGCCAAAATATTTCATTCCGATTCATGGAGAATTTAGAATGTTACATCATCATCGCCTTTTAGCAGAATCCGTTGGTGTAAAGAAAGATAATATTTTTGTTATGAATAATGGTGATGTTGTTGATATAAGAAACCAAGTGGCTTATCAATCTAGACGAATACCTGCAGGAAATGTATATGTAGATGGATTAGGTATCGGAGATGTTGGAAATATTATTTTACGTGACCGCAAACAACTTTCTGAGGATGGGATGCTTGTTATAGTCGTAACGCTTAGTAAATCAGAAGGAAAAATGATTTCTAATCCGGATATTATTTCGCGCGGATTTGTATATGTGCGTGATTCGGAAGACATTTTAAAAGAAATTAATCAATTAGTTACAACAACAGTTAATAATATACAAAGGACAAATATTATCAATTGGAATGTTCTAAAAAAACATATAAGAGAAGCGCTTGGGCGATTTTTATACGAACAGACAAAAAGAAAACCAATGATTCTTCCTATAATCATTGAAATTTAAATAAATTCTTTATTTCACGGTAGGGAATAGATAAAGATGATTGAATAC
>NZ_JBALLY010000158.1:0-14774 GCF_036963045.1 Bacillus sp. JJ864
GTCACATGGAAGCGATCTACACATGGAATCTGCTCATCACCAGCAACTTCATAAAATTCAATCGCATGGCCCGTAATCGTTTTATTCCCTTGCTTTTTATGACCAAGTTGACGCTTTATACAATACGTTTTTTCTTTTAATTGAAATAATAATTCAACGCTAGTATATACGTTATCATCAGCAAATTGACTACGAAGCATATTCGTATCATTACGTTCTTCTCCGCTCGCTTCTCCGTACAATGCGTAACAAATCGCATCAAAAATCGTTGTTTTTCCCGCACCTGTATTTCCAGAAATCGCAAAGATTCGATGTTCGCCTAGTTCTTCAAAATCAATCGTTTCTTTTTGTTTATATGGACCAAACGCTGTCATAATAAGTTTGATAGGTCTCATGCTCTCTCCCCCTCTCGTTCATGAACTGTTTTTAATACTTCTAAGAAGAGACGTTCTTTTTCTTCTGATAACTCCGTCCCTTTCATTTCTTTATAAAAAGCTTTCACAAGAGAAAGATCATCCATTTTATGGCGTGAAGTGACTGCAATGTTTTCATTTGCTAATTCTTTTCTTTGGATAACACGCTCTACGTGCATTGCATTCGGATATACAGAACGAATCTTTTCCATCGGTTGCAATACAGGATTTTCATCTAATAATTTTACAAATACATAGTCTTCGGAAACAGGGTGTTGCAGCAATTCATCAATTTTTGCCTCTACCGTTCTCATTTTACGCTTTGGTGTTAATGATCGTTTTTCAAGTGTTACTTGTCCTACTTCGTTTAATTCAACAATGTAATACCCTTTTTTATGATGCTCTTCTGAAATAGAATAAGCGAGCGGCGAACCTGCATAGCGAATTGTTTCATTTCGTACGTAATGTGCCTGGTGCAGATGGCCAAGCGCTGTGTAATGAAAAGCGTCAAAATAATGACTGTTTACATATTCTGCTCCGCCGATAGATAATGGTCTTTCAGCATCACTTGTATTTTCTTCTTCTTCCCCTGATGAAGTTACAAAAGCATGTCCAACAAAGACATGACGCACCTCTTTATCCATACTTTCTGATAACTCATTCATAAAAATACGCATTGCATCGTCATGACTACGAATGTCCTCATTTTTCATAACATGACGAACAATGCTCGGATCGACATATGGAACTAAATGAAAATGTACTTCTCCATATTCATCATGCATAACAACTGGCTCATATGGATATTGAAATTGTCCGACAATGTGTAAGCCTTGCTTCTTCATTAAACTACTTCCAAAATGAATACGGTCTGGACTATCATGATTTCCCGCAATCGCTAGTACTGGTGTTTGTAATTCAATTACAATTTTTTGTAATGTTTCATTTAATAAATCTACCGCCTCTGTCGGAGGGATGGCACGATCGTATAAGTCTCCTGCAATTATGACAGCATCTGGTTTTTCTTCTTTGACTGCTTGTATAAATTGTTCTAAAACATAGCGCTGATCTTCTGTCATATAAACACCATGTACAAGCTTTCCTAAATGCCAATCGGCTGTATGAAAAAATTTCATCTTTCCCTTCCTTTCTCTTCTATTAATTCACAGATTGAAGTGAAATAAGTTGATATAAAAGCGTCGTTCTTCCCTCTGCCCATTCCACTTTCTTGACAACGGCACTTCCAACAAGCTCTTGTCTTGTTTTATACACCGGCAATATTTCATCCACTACAAATAAATGATATCCTTCTAACGTTAATTGAAATATATTATCTTCTGTATGTAATCGTTTCTCGGTTTCATTTACAATAATCTTTGTATGCATTTCAAACTTCATGCAAAAACACCCCTTTTTTATGTCTCTATTTTAACATATTTCCAAAAGAATTCCTCTTCCTCAAGGAATGAGAAGGGTGAAACCCCAATGAGTAGAGAGGGGATAAATTTTGGTTGGCGTAAGCCAAAGGATTGAAAAAGGAATTTCCTCAAAGCAGATAGAATGTATGTAAAGAATGCTTTTGGTCTCAAAGTTATTGTTTGCTGGCTGTGGGCGGTGCACCATTAGAAATGCTAAAAACACATCGAAACACAAGGATAAAACGAATGGGAGGTGACGACAATGTTGTTGAATCAAAAATATGAAATCTTTCCAACAGAAGCACAAAAAGAAGTGTTAGACCGTTGGCTACAATATTGTCGTCAAACCTACAACTCTGCCTTGCTAGACAAAGAACGGAAATATAAACAAAACAAAGAGAATTACGATCGTTATGATATGCAAAGACAACTTACATTGGATAAGAAGACGTATCCTTTTCTAAAAGAAATACCTTCTCAGCCTTTGCAAGAAGTTTTTGCGCGTCTGAAAAAAGCGTTTGATCATTTCTTTCGTAAAGATGCAAAGTATCCAAAACAGAAAAAGTATAAAGATTACAATAGTATGACGTTTCCGCAATTTGGATTCAAGCCAAACGGAAAGCATCGCTATGCCCTGTCTTTCTCTGATAATGGTAAGTTATACAATAAAAAGTTGGGAGAAATAGAGATCTTAATTCATAGACCACTCGAAGGAACAATCAAGCAAATAATCCTCAAACGTCAAGGGAAAAGGTGGTACGCTATTTTCAGTGTCGAAAGACAAGTGGTACCGTCTGATATCGATACCAATCGTGCGGTAGGAATTGACGTTGGATTATATAAGTATACCGTTCTTTCTAATGGTTTAGAATATGAAAATCCTAGATTTCTCCGCGAAAAAGAAAAGCAACTAAAGAAAGCACAACGAAAACTTTCTAAGAAGAAAAAAGGCTCTGTTAACTTCATAAAACAGGCCGAGCGTGTTCGCAAGCTACATGAAAAGGTAGCGAACCAGCGCAGAGATTTTCTTCATAAACTCAGTTACAATCTAGCGAAAGAGTATTCCGTTATCGTTGTAGAAAATTTGAACATTCGTAACATGGTTAAAAATAGAAAGTTATCGAAGTCTATTTCTGATGCGGGATGGGGAATGTTTCGAAACATGCTTGCTTACAAATGCGAAAATCATGGCGGTATACTGATCAAAGTAGAACCAAAGTATACTTCACAAGACTGTTCTGTTTGCGGGAATCGTGTGAAGAAATCTCTCTCTATTCGTACCCATATTTGTACAAAGTGCGGAACAGTATTGGATAGAGACTATAACGCGAGCCGAAACATCTTACAAAAAGGATTAGAAGAATTGCTTGCCATAAACTAGAGTCTACAAACTGTAGGGCAAGGTTATGTCCGAACAGTATAATTTACGCCTGTGGAGACTGTGTAAGACGCAGTGGGACACCCCACTATGCAACGGTCTATGAAACAGGAAGCCCCTTCTTCAATCAGACTGTAGGTGGATAAGGAGGGGTTATTCACTAGATGTAGGTAAAATACTTCTGTATGATCTCTTTCTTTTATATAATATAAAAAAGGGAGAGAACTGCTATATGAATAAATGGTTATTATTACTGTTGTTATTGCCGCCAGTATATGTTGTTTATATATCATACTGCATGAAGAAAATTGCTAATGAGAAAGTAAGTCATACAGCACCTTATGTTTTAATTTTAGGTGCAAAATTATTTGGCGATAAACCATCGTTATCACTACAAAATCGATTAGATGTAGCGCTAGGCTATTTACATTCGCATCCAAAAGTAAAAGTAGTTGTATCTGGCGGACAAGGAGACGATGAAGATATTTCAGAGGCTCTTAGTATGAGTCGATATTTAATGGAAAACGGTATTGGAAAAGAAAGAATTTTACTTGAAGATCGTTCTACAAGTACATATGAAAATCTAAAGCTTTCTAAGGAGCTATATGATGTGAAGCATGCGATTGTAGTAAGTAACACCTATCATTTATACCGGACGAAAATCATAGCAGACCGCTTAGGTATGAAGATGGAAGCACTTGCTGCACCAACGCCAAAGCGTTCGCGAAAAAAGGCATATATACGTGAGTATGCGGCGATCATAAAGACAATTTTAAAAGATTATTAGAGCTCAAAATAGAGCTCTTTTTATTTTGAAAAGACAAATCATTTGAAAATAGCTCAAATTTCCTTGAAAATAGAGGAAAGAATGAAAAAGGAGTTGTGTATGTGATTCGATTTGAACACGTTTCAAAAACGTTTGATGATAAAATAAAGGCCGTAGATTCCTTGCAGCTAGAGATTCGTAAAGGAGAATTTTTTGTTTTGATTGGCCCGAGTGGATGCGGAAAGACAACGACGATGAAAATGATTAATAGATTAATTGAAACAACAGAAGGTTCAATTTTTATTGATGGGAAGAACATCCGGGATTATAACATTCATGAATTACGATGGGATATTGGGTATGTTTTGCAACAAATTGCGCTTTTTCCGCATATGACAATTGCAGAAAACATTGCGGTTGTACCAGAAATGCGCAAATGGAGTAAAGCGAAAATCGAAAAGCGTGTTGATGAGTTATTAGAAATGGTTGGTTTAGATCCGCATATATATAGGGAACGTATGCCAGATGAATTATCTGGCGGTCAAAAGCAGCGCGTTGGTGTTGTGCGGGCACTTGCTGCCAATCCGAAAATTGTTTTAATGGATGAACCGTTTAGTGCGCTTGACCCTTTAAGCCGTGAGCAGCTGCAGCGTGATTTAGTAGACTTGCAAAAAAAGATTCAAAAAACAATTGTTTTCGTAACTCATGATATGCAAGAAGCGCTAGCGCTTGGTGATCGTATTTGTATAATGAAAGATGGAAAAGTTATCCAACTTGATACGCCAGAAGTCATTTTACAAAATCCTGCAAATACATTTGTAGAAGAGTTTATTGGGAGACCACGATTATCTTGGTATGATCAAAGAAAAGTAGAAGATATAGTATCAATATTAGCGCAAGAAGGAAAACAAGGTGATGGTCATCCACTTTCGACTGAAGTGGCTCTGCATGATGCTTTGCTTCGTTTAGAACACGAAAAAGAAATACCAATCGAAGAAAACGGTACATATATCGGTACATTAACAAGTCAGCATATCGTTCAATACATAGTAGAGCAAATGAAAGTGAGGGCATAGAAAGTGACAACCTTTGTACAAACGATGCAAGAGCGTAAACAAGAACTGTTAAGTGCCCTTTTGGAACATTTGCAAATTTCGTTGATTGCTTTATTTTTTGCAATTCTTATCGCAGTACCGCTTGGAATTTTATTAACAAGAAAAGAGCGTATTGCGGAATGGGTAATTGGTACTTCTGCTGTGATGCAAACGATTCCGTCTTTGGCGCTTCTTGGGTTATTAATTCCGTTAGTTGGTATCGGGAAGGTCCCAGTTATAATTGCGCTTGTGATTTATGCATTGCTTCCTATTTTAAGAAATACATACACAGGGATTCGTGAACTAGATCCATCGCTTATTGAGGCAGCAAAAGCGATGGGGATGAATAATTGGAGACGTTTATGGAAGGTAGAAATACCACTTGCTTGGCCTATTATTATGGCAGGAATTCGGACGGCAATGGTACTAATTGTTGGTACAGCGACATTGGCTGCTTTAATTGGAGCAGGAGGGTTAGGAAAGCTTATTCTGCTTGGAATTGATCGGAATGACCATGCTCTTATTTTGTTAGGTGCTATTCCAGCTGCATTATTAGCATTATTTTTTGATGGTGTGCTGCGCATGACCCTGCGTGTAAGACGTTCACCAAGGCGAACAATTGTTGCAATTGCCGTTATAGTTGGAATCATCATCGCACCATTTCTTTGGAGTACTCAAAAGAAAGATATTATAATTGCTGGCAAGCTTGGTTCAGAACCAGAAATTTTAATTCAGATGTATAAACAGTTAATCGAACAGGATACCGATTTAAAAGTAGAGGTAAAACCAGGATTCGGAAAAACATCTTTTGTATTTGAAGCGTTAAAATCTAAAGAAATCGATATTTATCCAGAATTTTCAGGAACGGCTTTATCGACTTTCGTAAAGGAAACGCCAAAAAGTACAGATCGTCAAGAAGTATATGAGCAGACACGAAATGGAATGGAGCAGAAATTTAATATGAAGCTGTTAAAACCAATGCAGTATAACAACACTTACGCATTAGCAGTACCAAAACAAATAGCGCAGCAGTATAACATCAAAACAATTTCTGATTTGAAAAATGTTTCTTCTAATATGAAAGCGGGATTTACACTTGAATTTGGAGATCGTGAAGATGGATATAAAGGAATACAAACACTATATCATATACAGTTTCCTAATTTAAAAACTATGGAACCGAAGCTGCGTTATAGCGCCATTCAATCTGGCGATGTGAATCTCATTGATGCCTATTCAACAGACAGTGAATTACAGCAATACGGTCTGCAAGTACTAGAAGATGATAAAGGGCTGTTTCCACCATATCAAGGAGCACCATTATTACGGGAAGAAACGTTAAAGAAATACCCAGAAATTGAAAAAACATTAAATAAACTTGCAGGGAAAATTACTGACGAAGAAATGCGTAAAATGAATTATGAAGTGAACGTAGAAGGGAAAAAAGCAGAGAAGGTAGCAAGAGAGTTTTTACAAAAAGAAGGATTATTAAAATAGAATTCATTTACAAATACATAAAAAAAGGCCGTTTATATAAAAAAAACGCCCTTTTTTTATGCATACTTATACTTTTTTTCGAAAAAGTATTCCATTTTTGCTCGTTTTCTTTTAGAATAGGTAATGTTTTTCTGAAAGAATATAAAGTGAAACAGTTCGTTATTTTCGAGGTACGTATTTTATATATAAATAACTCATAATATGAATGCCTGGTAGAACGGAATGAGCACATCAAGAAATTGCAGACGGGGTGATACCAATAGAAAAGAAATTAGGATTTTTTCCATTAATCGCACTTGTAGTAGGAACAATGGTTGGAGGCGGTGTATTTAGTTTACCGCACGATTTAGCAGCAGGGGCAAACAGCGGTGCTACCTTAATTGGTTGGTGTATTACAGCATTAGGAATGATACCGCTTGCTCTTGTATATCAATCATTGGCACAGCGGAAGCCAGAACTTGAAGGTGGTATTTATAGTTATGCACGCGCTGGTTTTGGAGAATACATTGGATTTAACAGCGCATGGGGATATTGGATTGCTGGAATATTAGGTAACGTTGCAACGATTATGTTGCTATTTAACTCGTTAGCATACTTTTTTCCGATTTTTAAAGGTGGTAATACTGTTCCGGCTATCGTCGGTGCATCAGTGTTATTGTGGACGCTTCATTTTCTTATTTTACTTGGCATTCGCGAAGCTTCGATTATGAATTTTATTGCGACAATCGGCAAACTTGTCCCAATTTTATTATTTATTGTCATTATGGTAACGGCATTTCGCTGGGATACATTTACACATGACTTCTGGGGAAAAGGCCAGGTTTCAGTATCTTCTGTACTTGGACAAGTTAAAAATACGATGCTTGTTACGCTTTGGGTATTTATTGGCGTAGAAGGAGCTGTCGTTTTATCAGGGCGAGCAAAACGTAGCCGTGATGTCGGAAAAGCAACTGTATTTGGTTTACTGTTAGTAATGGGCGTTTATATTCTAATTTCAGTTTTATCGCTAGGAGCGATGCCACGAGAGGAATTAGCAGCACTTGAAACGCCGTCAATGGGACATGTATTAGAACATGTTGTCGGTTCATGGGGAGCATTGGTTATTAACATAGGATTAATTGCGTCTCTTATTGGTACATTAATTGGTTGGTTTTTACTTGTTTCGGAAATTTCTCACGTTGCTGGAAAAGACGCTGTGTTTCCGAAGGTATTTACAAAAACGAACAAAAATCATACGCCGCATGCAGCGTTGTGGATTTCAAATTGTGTTGCCCAAACATTATTTATTATTGTGTTATTTTCAGAATCAACATATCAGATCATGTATTTTATTGCATCAACATCAATTTTACTCCCATATGTATTTTCAGCACTATATCAGTTAAAATTAGTGATTACAGAAGCATATGAAGGAAACAGATGGAAAGATGGGATACTTGCTCTAATGGCAGCTACATATGGCGTTTGGCTTGTGTATGCAGCTGGATTGAAAAATTTATTACTTGTTTCTTTAGTATATGGCATCGGTCTAATTGTTTATGTTGCTGCAAGAAAAGAGCAAGGAAATCGCTGCTTTACTCGCGTTGAACAGTATGTAATGATTATTATCTTACTAGCAGCAGTTACTTCTATTTATATGTTAGCTTCTGGAAAAATCGGGATGTAAATATATCAATATACAAAAAAGGATTTATGCGAAAGTGTGAGCATAGATCCTTTTTTAATGCGGGATAAAGTATTTTGTGTGTTAATTTTTAAAGCGTTAGCAGGGATTTCTAGTAATGAGCAGAATATTTAATGTAAAAGGTATGTAGGAGGGGATTGTTATGGAAGAACAGGAAAAATTAGTGCGAATTGTAGAGTTAGCAATAGACGTCCGAAAATTATTAGTGCAAGAATCGTTCTTTAATCGACATCCCGAACTACGTGGAGCGGTAGAAAATTTAGCATGTTCTGTAGAAGTTTTAACTAATATGCAAATACACGAAGATAAGAATGCAGAAGATACATTACGTTATGTCCTAACGAAAATGAAGATTGCTCACAACGCAATTTCTCAAGAAAAAGAAGGATTTCATTCAACCTGACAATAAGTGTCAGGTTTTTTGTTTCTAGTTTGCTTTTATTACTCATACAATGATAAAAGCATCGGGAAAAGAAGGTGAGCAAGATGAAATTAGAGAAACCTCTTCATCCAAGCTTTGTAAAGAGATTGCAGCATATGCGTTTTGTCGGGAAATTCGCAGAAAAGCAGAAGAAAGAATCATTTTTTGTCGTTTGTCTCTCACCAATCCCTAACATAATCGAGGCAGCTTTTGGAGATGGTTGTTATATCTTTGAGGGTTTATATAAAAATAAACAAAATGAAAAATTTTTTGCGAGTATAAAAGAAGGAAATCGAGAAAAACAGTTGTTGTTATTTCGACTTTCTTATACAAGTGGCAATTTATATGCAGAACTAATACGTTGTGAGGAACGAGACATAGCAAATTCCTATAAAATGATCCCTTCGCCTAAACTATCAGTCTTAAAGGAAAGAGAAGTATTTGAAAGAAAGCTTGGGAAAGGATATGTTTCATTTCTAGTACCAAAATTCCCGCATGATCTTGGTGTGCCAGAGTTGTTATGGTATGAAGGACGGATATATGGAAATGTAACTTTAAAGCCTTCTATTAGTGCCATTGCATATCGAGAGCAGGGAAGGGTTGTTCGTTACCTTGATATTGATGATTGGATGCAGTATGTCGATATGAATGTTGAGAATAGCTTATTTTTTGTTCGAACAGAAGTATATGAACAATTAGAAAAACAAATAAAAGAGAACGGAAAAATAATTGAAATTATCGATACAAGCAAACAAGAAAAAGAAAAGGAATGGAATGAACGTGAATATTCTTTTATACAGTATGTGAAGCAAATTCTCGCAGAAAAAGAATTATATATTGATGAAAGCGATATTTACAATTTTCATATTTGTGTAAAGACAAATTTATTAACAATAGTAGGTGGTATGCCTGGAATTGGGAAATCACAGTTTGTGCAAGCTTATGCGGAAGCACTTGGATTAGCATTTGGGAAAGAGTTCATTTGGGTTCCAGTCTCACCATCCTATCAAGAACCGCATGATGTGCTAGGTTATCTCCATTCAAACGGAACATATATGGAAAGTGAAACAAAACTTGTTCGAACTCTTGTAGAAGCAGCTGAAAATCCAAATCAATTATATATAATTGCATTTGATGAAATGAACTTGTCATATATTGAACATTGGTTTACGCCTTTTTTATCACTCCTACAGTTGGAGCGGAAAAATCGTATTTTATCTTTGTATGCAGCGGGAAATGGAAAAGAGCAAGATGTGCCATCACAAATAGAAATTGGTGATAATGTCATTTTTGTTGGTACAGTTAATTTTGATGAAACAACAAAAGAGTTATCCGACCGTTTATTGGATCGTGTGAATGTTGTATTCCTTCAAAAAATTCCATTTTGTGAGATGAGTATGATCGAGAGAAAAGTGCTACCTCGTCCGTTTGCATTTTCTGTTCCAGCTCTAGAATTTCGAATGAACTGGGTTCATCACAAGGCAATGCTTAGTGTGTTTACAGAAGAAGAAGTGGAGTTATTAGATAAAATGCATCAGCTGTTATTTCTTCACGATGCGTCCAAAGGGATCTCTTTTCGCGTTGCCTCAGCAATTGCATATTATTTACAAAATATACCGTGTGATGAAGGGGGAACTTTATTAATAAGCCGTGAAGAAGCATTTGACTTACAAATAAAACAACGTATTCTAACGAAGTTACGTGGTACAGAAGCTACAATAGGGACATTGCTTCGGGAAGAGGGGAAAAAAGAAGTGTCTCTTGTACAATTATTACAAACATCACTTGCAAATCGTGTATCAACTTTTGAACACTCGCTGTTGTATATGAAGCAAAAACGGCGGGAGTTGGAGTTATACGGTTATGTTAAATGAAAGCAAGTATGAGACAGAAATTATAGAAACAGGAGAGAAGCTTCCGTTTGTATTGAAAGTTATAGTAGGGGCAGAAGAGAAGGGAGAACATATAGTATTAAATAAACTTTGCACTTCACCCGTTACGATTTCGTCGTGTGTGTACAAAGTACAAGAATTAAAACCGCTTCGGCTACATATACAATCACAATATCCAATAAAGATTACGTTTATTTGGAATAAAGTATATGAAGGACAAAAGCAACATATGGAATGGAAATATGAACTGCATGAAAAACAACGTACTATTTTACTGTATGAGCATGGAAAAACGGATTATTTATATCCATGGCGCTGTGGTGTATATCATTTTGAAGTGCAGATTGGAGAAGAGTTGTTTTACGGCGCATTTCATATCGTTCCGAAAAATTTTTTTGATGATCAATTAGAATTAATTCAGCAATATGTAAAGTCTGTGCTAAGTGGGATCATTTTAGATCGAGGATATTATAAAAAGACATTTGTTACATTTGCAGATATTGAAGATTATTCATATATGCGTATGCTCCGGATGTTGCCGCAAAAAATGAAAAAAATAAAGCAGTTATATTATGAAGTGCAGCAAAAAGTAAATTTTGAAGATGAGTATATATGGGAAATGCGGGAGAGAAAGCAGGGAAGAAAAAGCACTATTATGCGCGAGAAAAAACTGTATGAAAAGTGGTATAATCGCCGTTTTGCAGAGAAAAAGCATGATAAAGTGAATGGCTATGTAAAATATAAAACGAAGTTGTTTTATAATCAGCTATTAGAAATTGATTTATTTTTGCGCGAAACGATTCAGAAATTAGAGAGGGCACAGCAAACGCGAAGAGACGAGAAAAAAGCAGTGCATACGATTTTACAAACGATTGAGCGAAATGGTTCTGTGACGGAGCGAGACAAACAAAAATATCGTAACATTAATTTGTTAAAAGACACAGACTTACGCAAAATGGCTATGAAAATTCAAGAATATAAGGTGCTTTATACAATTTTGCAAAGTACACTAACGGATTTTTCAAGCCTTTTATATACGCCGTTTTGGAGAGAGGTTCGGGAAGAAATTACACTTACAACACATTCGTTGCCTCCTGTATACCATCAATTATTACATCAGCTTGAATTTTCACCATATCGTAATGAATTAGAACCATCATTTTTATTTGTTTATAAGCCGACATTTTTAATTTATGAGTATTATGCCTACTTTACTGTTGTGGCAATTCTACAAGAACTTGGTTTTAACGATTACATGTCAATTGCAGAGCAAATTCAATCGTATTTTTATTTAGATGGTTTACAAGATGGTACAACAATTGTGTTGGAGGACGAAGATTTGCAGTTGCATGTAGTATTTAATGATTTAATTGAAACGCATCCGCTTATTGCGCTCAGTAAACAGAGTCATTTTTATAATGGAGAGGATACAAAAAAACCAGATATCCGTATTGATTGTTATAAACGAGGGGAAACTGCCTATGAATATCAATCATCTATTATAGTTGAAGTAAAATATAGTCCGATGTATAACATTTTTCAACCAGTTGGAAATACGAAAGCAACTGAGCAGATGTATAAATATTGGTCAATTAAATATGTAGAAGAGCAAAATGGAAAACGCTTATTTCACCGCCGTGCAATTTATGAAGTTATATGTGTATATCCAGGTAGTAATATGCATGCTAAAAAAATTGAAGTAGGTTGCGGTGTATTTTTACAATTGTATCCGTATAAAACAAAAAAAGGCGAAGAGAGGGTAGCGGGAAAAAAAGAACTAATAAATATTTTGCAGCACTGGTTAGCAGGGATAAAGAAATAACGCTGCACCTTAACCCGTATTAATAGGTAGAAGTACCTTTCAAGAAGTGGGGATAATTGCGCGCTTTCCATCAGTGAGGAATCAAGAAAATCCGCCCTGATGGAGGTTTCATATTTTTTCTTGTGTTTTTCAGGTTTTGAGATAAGGAGAACATTTTCAAAATGTAATAATTTTTTTGTGAATATTGCCATGGTTTTTTGAGGCTTTTTTTTAAATATAAAAGTAATACAGGAATCATGATTTATTTATAGAAATTATAAATTGGAAAAATAGTTTTTCTTGCATAGCAAGTTTCCTTTTTATATGATAGATAGTGAAAGCGCTAACAAAAAGTAAAGGGTGATAGGAAAGGCGGGGAAGTATGTTCCAACGTGTTCAAACAAAGGAAGAACATTTTTGGTTCGAGCAATTATGGGGAGATTTTTGTGAAGAACGAAACATAATGTTTGTAGAACGAAATTTAACACCTTCAAGATTTTTATTGATAGAAGATAATCATTATATCGGAACTGTTGAATGCATACAATATACAACACCTGAACAATCAAATTCCGAGTTTTTTTATCCGTTTTCTGAAAATGAATATATAAAAGGATTAAAAAACGTATACGAAATTGGAAAATTAAGTATTGCGAAAACATCTCGCGGTCGTGGACAATTTAAGCAACTTGCGACGATTTTATTTATACATGCATTAGAAGTAAAAACAGAGTGGTATATTGCAGTTGTAACAAAGCGTATGTATATGTACTTACGTTCATTAGGATTCCCGATAGAGCCTATCGATGATGCATTTGCTGTTAATGATGAACTACAAGGTGTACCAGTTTGTATTCATGTTATGAAAGGATTGACGCATATGTATTCTTTGAAAGAATTTCGTGATGTAATTCAAGGAAATGCACATGCGCAAACATTGATTAAAGAAAGCAGTAAAAATATTATGTTAACAAGATGAATGTTGTCACAAAATTGCATCATTCCATGTGATTATCATCACATCTTTCAATAGCGATTTGTATTACGCTTACACTATAAAGATTGCTAGAGAGGGGATGGGAATGATGTTTTGTCATCAATGTGAACAAACGCCTACCGGGGGATGTAAAATTATCGGAGTTTGTGGAAAAGATGAAACCATTGCAAGCTTACAAGATATTATCGTCTTTGCTTTAAAAGGAATTGCTGCATATCGTACTCATGCAGCGCAGCTTGGATACACAGACCCATTTGTAGATGCAGTTACGCATGAAGCGTTATATATGACGTTAACAAATTCAAACTTTAATGAACAAGAACATTTAGATATGGCAATGAAAGTCGGAAAAGCCGCGATTCGCGTGATGGAATTACTTGATAAGGCACATACTGATCATTTCGGAGTGCCAGAACCAGTACAAATTACACAAAATCGTGCTTATGGAAAAGCAATTGTTGTTACAGGACATAATTTATTTGCGCTAGAAGAGTTATTAAAGCAAACAGAAGGAACAGGTATCAATATTTATACACATTCTGAAATGCTGCCAGCACATGGTTATCCCCAGTTGAAAAAATATGTGCATTTAAAGGGGAATATCGGAAAGGCTTGGTATGATCAGCGCCGTTTATTCGAAAAATTTTCAGGAGCTATACTAGCAACGACAAATTGTGTGATGCCAATTAAAGGAACATATGCAAATCGCTTCTTTTCCTATGATATTGCAGGGTTAGAGGGAGTACGCAAAATTGAAAATAATGATTTTACATCGCTTATTGAAACGGCGTTGGAACTTCCAGATGTCCAAATGGAATCAGAAGAACAGTTAACAACGGGATTTCACCATGAAACCGTATTATCGCTTGCACCAGAAATTATTGATGCGGTGAAAGGTGGTAAAATCCAACGTTTCTTCGTCATTGCTGGTTGTGATGCACCTGGAAAAGGTGGAGAATATTATCGGGAATTAGCTACATCCTTACCACCAGAAACAGTTATTCTAACGACGTCTTGCGGGAAATTCCGCTTTAATGACGTAGATTATGGCGTTGTGCCAGGAACGAATATACCGCGTTATATTGATCTCGGTCAATGTAATAATTCGATTTCAACAGTGAAAATTGCAGCCGCCTTAGCGGAAGCATTTCAATGTGAAGTGAATGAGCTACCAGTCAGCATTGTATTGTCTTGGTTTGAGCAAAAGGCTGTAGCTATTTTACTCGGATTATTTAGTCTTGGTATTCAAGATATTCGTATCGGTCCGAAAGCACCAGAGTTTATATCACCAGGTGTACTACAGGTGTTACAGGACGCATTTCGTTTACAACTCATTACAACAGCAGAAGAAGATATGAAAGCGATGTTATCATAATGAAAAAGGTGATGTTCAATGAACATCACCTTTTTCAT
>NZ_JBALLY010000159.1:0-7589 GCF_036963045.1 Bacillus sp. JJ864
AACACGCCTGATATATTATCGTTATACGGAATCAAACATGATTTGCATGCTCCTTATTTCTCTAGAAAGGGTATAATAAAATGGCGAAAGTGGATATTAAAAGGGATTCTTTTGTGCAGATGTAGAAATACATAACGATCATCCCATTTAAATTTTGTCTGATATAAAAAGATAAGAGAAGAGACGGTGATACGATGACGAAGAAAGAAAGAATAGAAGTAGGATGGAACTTTGATAACAGTTATGCCCGTCTACCGAAATCGTTTTTTTCGGGTCTCAGTCCAACGCCTGTTCGCTCACCGAAATTGACTATTCTCAATCATTCGTTGGCAACATCATTGGGATTAAATGCCAAGGAACTAGAAAGTGACGAGGGGGTAGCGGTGCTGGCAGGAAATCGGATTCCCGAAGGTGCGTTTCCTCTTGCTCAAGCCTACGCGGGGCATCAATTCGGGCATTTTAACAGGTTAGGGGACGGTAGAGCTTTGCTACTTGGTGAGCAGATTACTCCTTTAGATGAACGATTTGATATTCATCTGAAAGGTTCGGGCCGAACGCCATTTTCCCGCAGGGGAGATGGACGAGCGGCATTAGGACCAATGTTACGTGAATATATTATTAGTGAAGCGATGCATGCGCTTGGTATTGCTACGACCCGTAGTCTAGCGGTAGTAACAACCGGGGAGTCAATCATTCGTGAAACGGAACTGCCTGGTGCAATTCTCGTTCGTGTGGCTGCAAGTCACCTGCGCGTTGGCACTTTTCAGTATGCTGCTCAGTGGGGGACTGTTGAAGAACTCCAAACTTTAGCTAACTATACATTACAGCGACATTATCCAGGCGATGATGCAGCTGAAAATCGCTATCTTTTCTTGCTTGAGGAAGTGATTAAGCGTCAAGCTTCGTTGATTGCGAAATGGCAACTTGTGGGCTTTATTCATGGGGTTATGAATACTGATAATATGACTATAAGCGGAGAAACAATTGATTACGGTCCTTGCGCCTTTATGGATACTTATGATCTAGAAACAGTATTCAGTTCCATTGATATTCAAGGTCGCTATGCTTATGGAAACCAGCCATATATTGGCGGATGGAATCTTGCAAGGTTAGCTGAATCTTTATTACCGCTATTGCATAGTGATTATGCAAAATCAATGGAAATGGCTCAAAATGCAATTTTAAATTTTAATGAGTTATATCAATCAAACTGGCTTGCTGGAATGAGAGCGAAATTAGGGATATTTAACGAAGAAGTACAGGATAAAGCCCTTATTGAAGATCTTCTTACTATCATGCAGAAGTATCATGCTGATTATACAAATACTTTCCGGGCATTAACTTTTGATAAGCTTGAGGAGATGGAATTGTTTGAGACTTCAGAGTTTGCTGAGTGGTATAAGCGCTGGCAGGAAAGACTTGGTAGACAAGAAGAATCGAAAGAGTCCTCACATTTATTGATGCGAAAAAGTAATCCGGCGATAATCCCTCGGAACCACAGGGTAGAAGAAGCATTAGAAGCTGCTGTAGAACATGGGGATTACAGCGTGATGGAACGTCTTCTTAATGTTCTTGCCAATCCATACGCGCACATCCCTGAACAGGAGGAGTATGCGGTGCTACCTGAACCATCATCCTGTCCTTATCGAACGTATTGTGGGACATGATAGAAACATTAGGGATAGTGCTTCTACAATATAGTTTACGATTCATACAAAAAATGCTACTTCTTTATTTTGAGGTAGCATTTTTAAAATTTGTTTTTAATAGGGATCACAGATTTCTGCTTTTAATTCATCTGGAATGATAATGAAACAACCGTTTTCATCAACAGCAATTAATTTTTTTCTTTTTAACTGATTAATTGTACGACTAATCGTTTCTCTTGATGTTCCAATCATATTGGCGAGTTCCCGATTCGTAAACTGGGTCGTTAAAGTATATGTACCATTCATTTCTACACCATTTGACTTACATAAACGAAGCAATAACATAATAATTTGTTCGTAAGTATCGTGAAGAATTTGTTCTTCTAATCTGTTCTGAAGATCCACAATTTTTTCTCCAAGAACCTTAAACATTTTAATACATAATTCAGGATGCTGAATTAAAATTTTCTCGAAATCAGCAATTGGAGTAACGATCAATTGTGCAGTCTCAAGTATTTCAGCATGTGCTGGGAAGGTACCTTTTTGGAAAAAGCCAGCGTGAGGAAACATTTCTCCAGCTTGAAGCACAGAAACAATTTGTTCTTTTCCGGTTGCATCTGTTTTTTGAATTTTCACTTTACCAGAGTGGATAAAAAACACGCGATCAAGTTCGTCGCCCTGCATAAATACAAATGATTTTTCCTTATACATTCGTAATTGTGAAATATCTACAATAGGCTGAAGTTCTTCTTCTGAAAGTTCTTTAAAGAGAGGGACTTCCTGTAAATGTTTTTTTATCATTTTTGCTTTCATATATACAACTCCTTAATAATTCCAGACAAATTTCTATATTTAATTTATACCAAATTTTTAAATAAAGCAGTGATAAAAGTCATATTATTGATAAAGTGAATCGTTTTTCAACTTTACAGGAGGAAGAAAAAACTGATCTTAGAGAAGATAAAGTGAAACTTTCATCAGTAATAGAAAAATACATAAGAAATAGAACATGAGCAAAAAGTGCTTATGTTCTATTTTTTACGTATAAGCGGTTTCTATTTAAGAACTTTTTGTTAATTCAAGATCAAAAAATGTTGGTTTTGAGCCTTAATTTGATATTTATAGATTCACCTTTTGTAATTAAGCCTGTGCAATTGCACGTGGGAATAAAATATTATTTTCTAAATGAATATGCTGGAATAGATCGGATTCAAGAGCCGCAAGTCGTTGATAGACAAGACGATAAGTACCGCAAGCTCCTTCTGGAGGAGTAAAGTCATTCGTAATGTTACGAAGTTCTTTTATAATATCACCAGCATGACTATGCTCACTTTCCAGTTGTTCTACCACTTTGCGCAATTTCGAATAATTTTCATCAGTTGGATTTTGCTCAAATGCTAAAATCAACGGGAAATCTTCTGTTTCTTCTTTAATAATATGCTGTTCTAATTCTGTTTTTAGTTCATTGAATAGCTTGTGAATTTGAGCTAAATGAGGCTGTTTTGACCCATGAACACGGAATACTTTTGTCACATATGGACTTAACTGTGGCAATTCTTCATTTAAATAGCGATGATGTTTATTCACAATATAGTCAATTAATTCACTATAAGAGGCGATTGTCCAGTCAATTTTTGATTCATTTAATGCTTTTGTTTCATGATAAAGAGTATTTAATTTTGTAATAACCTCTTCTACCGATAAATTTCTCTCATGAATTGCATCGATAAGTGGTCTGTTACCTCCACAACAAAAATCTATTCTATATGATTTGAAAAGGTCACTTGCTTTTGGGAATTTCGTAACAATATCACCAATTACAGAAGTCTCAGTAAATACATGTTCCATATGAATGCCTCCATAAAATTTAAATTTTGTATCTAGATTAAAAATATCAATAAATTTAAGTTGATGTAGTGATATATATCACTGATAACCTGTGAATTTCACCATACGTTGTTTGTGTAAAATAGATGATGCTTGCATCTATGCTAAAAGTAAGTAGAGCTTAACAAAATAAATCGGTTAATTGACGAAAAATTACAACAATAATACAATGAAATAAACTGGATAGGTAGTTTTAAGGAAATTTATAGAATTTAAGGGGGATTGTTATGAAGCAATCATTTTTTATTGAAAATCGAAAAAGATTAGTGGAAACATTGCCGGATGAATCTGTTACGATTCTATTTGCCGGACAGGCACCTTATAAATCAGCCGATGACCATTATAAATTTGTGCCAAACCGAAACTTCTATTATATGACTGGTATTGATGAGCCAAATCTTATTTTTGTGTTAAAAAAAGTAGGCGATACAGTAGAAGAAACTCTTTTCATCGAAAAAACGGATCCAGTTCTTGAAAAATGGGTAGGTAAAACAATTTCAAAAGAAGAAGCACAAACCATTTCTGGTATAAAAACGATTGTTTACTTAGAAAGCTTTGAATCATCAATAGCAAGAACGTTTTTTACAGAACATGTGAAACACGTATATTTAGATTTGGAACGCCGAGAGTGGGCAGGGACAGAGACACGGACGCTAGCATTCGCTAAGCATGTAAGAGAACATTATCCACACCTCTCAATTGGTAACATTTATCCAAATATTTGTGAACTACGAGTATTTAAAACGGAGGAAGAGATTGAAAAGATAAAGGAAGCAATTATGGTTACAAAAGAGGGCATTTATAATGTACTCAAGCATGCGAAAGAGGGCATGATGGAATATGAATTAGAAGCTCATTTTGATTTTACGCTAAAATCATCTGGTATTAAACATCATGCATTTAATACGATTTTGGCGAGTGGGAAAAATGCAACTGTGCTGCATTATGAGGACAATGATTCTAAAATTAATAAAGGCGATTTGGTACTGCTTGACCTTGGAGCTCAGAAGGATTATTACAATGCTGACATTAGCTATACGTTCCCGGCGAGCGGAACATTTTCGAATCGCCAAAAACAGATTTACAATATTGTGCTAAAGGCGTTAAGGGAAACAATTGAGCTTATAAGACCTGGATTAAAATTCGCAGCATTAAATGAGCATACGAAAAAGGTACTAGCGGAAGAGTGTAAGAAAATCGATTTAATAGAGGAAGACTCGGAACTCTCCAACTATTATTATCATGGAGTGAGCCATTTCCTCGGTTTGGATACTCATGATGTTGGTTCGTACAAAGACCGAGTACTCGAGGCTGGTATGCTCATTACAGTGGAACCTGGCTTGTATATTGAAGAAGAGGCGATTGGAATTCGTATTGAAGATGATATTCTTGTTACCGAAAATGGATATGAAAACTTGTCAAAAGACATAATCAGAACAGTTGAAGAGATTGAAGATTTCATGAGAAAACATAATCCAAACGTGAAAGATAGACAGATTGTTGCAAAATAAGAAGAAACGAAGGCGCCTAATGTGTGGCGTCTTTTTCATGTTATTTTAGAATTTTAAGTAATATGTTATATAATGAGTTCCTATTGTGAAGGTACTAAACTTAAGCGTATAATATTAGAAGTCTAGAGTATACAGTATTGTAGGTTATACTTATATGTGAAAATTTATAAAGTATTAAAGGTTTATATGAAAAATGAAGAGATATTATTGAAGCTATACTGGAATTTAGATAGGGAGTTTTAAAATGAAATTAATTATTGCCGAGAAACCAGATCAAGGTTTGGCGCTTGTTTCTCAATTTAAATACAGGCGAAAAGATGGCTATTTAGAAGTAGAGGCGAATGAATTGTTTCCGAATGGTGCTTACTGTACATGGGCAATTGGTCATTTAACGCAGTTATGTAACCCGGAACATTATCATGCAGAGTGGAAAAAATGGTCATTAGATACGTTACCGATGATTCCAGAACGATTTCAGTTTGAAGTAACAAAATCAAAGTATAAGCAATTTAATGTTGTGAAACAACTGTTACATAATCCGCAAGTGACGGAAATTATTCATGCGGGAGATGCTGGGCGCGAAGGGGAATTAATCGTACGGAATATCATTCATCTTTGTAATGTGCAAAAGCCGATGAAACGTCTTTGGATTTCTTCTTTAACTAAGCAAGCAATCTATCAAGGGTTTAAAAATTTACTTGATGAAGCAGATACAATCAATACGTATTACGAAGCATATACGCGATCATGTGCCGACTGGGTCGTTGGAATGAACGCTTCTCGTGTTTTTAGTATTTTACTAAAGAAAAAAGGAATGAATGATGTTTTCTCCGCGGGGCGTGTGCAAACACCAACACTTGCATTAATTGTAAAACGTGAGAAAGAAATTGAAAACTTTAAATCGGAGCCATTTTGGGAAGTATTCGCAACCTTTCATATAGAAGGGGAAAAATATGAAGGTAAGTGGGAACAAGATAGTGAGGCGCGCTTAAAAGATCCCAATATGGCAAATAAAATTGCTGCATTTTGTCAAAATAAACCGGCTGAAGTGAAAGAAATGAAAACAGAGCGGAAAGAGTTTCAGCCACCATTTTTATTTAACTTGTCATCACTGCAAGCAACGGCGAATAAAGCATTTAAATTTTCACCAAAGAAAACACTTGATATAACACAAGCTTTATATCAAAAAGGAATTGTCTCGTATCCACGTTCGGATTCTAACTATGTAACAGAAGGTGAAGCTGCCACGTTTCCTGATATTTTACAGAAATTAAGTCAGTTTGAAGAATATAAAGATGTATTGCCAGCACCAATTCCTTCTATTATGAATAATAAGCGTTATGTAAATGAAAAGAAGGTTACAGATCACTACGCAATTATTCCAACAGAACAAGTTACGAATCCAAATAAATTATCAGGTGATGAAAGAAAAATTTACGATATGATTGTAAGAAGATTGATTGCAGCGCATTATGAAGCTGCGATTTTTGACTACACGACTATTACAACACTTGTTGATGGCCGTGCTGAATTCGTATCGAAAGGAAAACAGCAAATTCAAGAAGGATGGCGTAAAGTCATTTTTCAAGATGATAAAGATGAAGAAACAATCCTTCCTATTGTGCAAGAAGGGGAACAAGGTAAAGTTGTAAAGGTGAAAGTGAAAGAAGGAAAAACACAGCCACCAAAACGATATACAGAAGGTCAGCTTATTACATTAATGAAAACAGCTGGAAAGTATTTAGAGAACGAAGAACTGGAAAAAGTATTAAAAAAGACAGAAGGATTAGGCACTGAAGCAACGCGGGCTGGTATTATCACAATGTTGAAGGACAGAAAGTATATTGAAGTAAAGAAAAACCAAGTGTATGCGACTGATAAAGGAAAAGTACTCATAACTGCAATTGGTGATAAAATATTAGCTTCACCAGAAATGACAGCAAAATGGGAGCAGCGCCTTGCAGAAATAGGGGAAGGGACAGCTTCGCCAGCTACATTTATGGAACAAACGAAAAAGCTCTCAGCAAAAATTATTGAAGATGCAATTGAAATGTCTGAGAAATGGGATTTTACAGGATTACACGTAGAATCGATTGAACGCTCCAATTCAAAATTTACAGTTGGTAAAAAGGTAGGAACATGTAAAAAATGTGATGGAGAGGTCATTGATAAATCTACGTTTTATGGATGTTCGAACTACAATACAACGAAATGTGATTTTACGATCTCCAAGAAAATACTAGGAAAAACGATTTCGCAAAAGAATATGAAGAAGCTGCTAAAAGGTGAGCAAACAGAATTAATGAAAGGTTTTAAGAAGAATGATAAAACCTTTGACGCAAAGTTAGAGTGGAAAGATAATAAGATTAATTTTGTGTTTGAGAAGTGAGAGTGTCAACAAATAAAAAAGTTCTTTCCCGAGTAAAAGGTTCTGTAACAGGTTAGGTTTGAAAAAAATATTGCTAGAAAAGAAAAAGCATGACAAATAATTTTATCAAGACCTAAATTAAAAAAGATAAATAAAAGAAAGGACATAACATAT
>NZ_JBALLY010000160.1:0-22619 GCF_036963045.1 Bacillus sp. JJ864
AAGATTGTGTCATTAAAAATGATAAGTTTTTAAAGTTTCCAAAGACAAAATTACAATTAAACATTGGGAAATTGGGGTTTACTGAAGGTAAACTGAAGCAAGTTCGAGTTATCCCAAAATACAATGGATATGTGGTGGAATTAGTGATAGATGTTCCTTTAGAACAACAATCCGTTGAAGAGAATGGTCGTTATATGAGTATTGATTTAGGAATTGATAACCTTGCAACCATCGTAACAAACACAGGTATGAAGCCTGTACTTGTTAAAGGCAAACATGTCAAAAGCATAAATCAATATTACAATAAAATGAAGAGCCATTTTACAAGTGTTCTAAGGCAAGGTAAACAAATAAATGAAGGACCTTTTACTTCTAAAAGAATAGAAAAACTTCATCAAAAGCGTTACCTGAAAATAAAAGACATCTTCCATAAAGCTAGTCATTATATTGTAAAACTAGCTCAAGAAGAGGAAGTTTGTAAAATCGTTATTGGTCAAAACAAAAGTTGGAAACAAGAAACGAATATGGGAAAGAAAAATAACCAAACATTTTGCCATATCTCGCATAGTTTATTGATTCAAATGATTACATACAAAGCGAGTGCGGTAGGTATTCAAGTTGTTGTAACCGAGGAATCTTATACATCAAAAGCAAGTTTTCTAGATCATGACTTTATTCCAACGTATGGAACAAATGACCAAAATGCAACTTTTTCAGGAAAACGAATGAAACGTGGTATGTATCGTTCTGCAAAAGGAATCGAAATCAACGCAGACGTAAACGCTGCGGCTAATATTTTACGAAAAGTAGTCCCGAATGCATGGACAGACGGGGTAGAGGGGTTAGGCGTGAAACGGCTCGCTAGTGTGTTAACTCCACTGACGTTAATCGTCCGTTAGGTCGAAACGTTAGAACCCCCCACTTCAAGCTTTGGTAAGTGGGGAAGTATTCATCCAATTTACGATGTTTTCAAGCATCGGTAAGCTAATAGAGTGATTTATGTGAGGATAGAGAGTAAGTGAGAGATTTGAATTTTCAACTTTTCCAGATGCTAGGGCTAGTTCATAAAAAGTTTGCTGTCCAATTGGAGAAATAATTTGATCTTCCAGGCCGTGAAGTAACAGGATAGGTCTACTTTTCAAATTATGTAAAAAGTTAACAGGGTCTAATTGTTTGATAGCATCGATATCACTATAAGCGTTAGAACCTTGTTTTTGAAACATTTCTTCAGAAGTTAACCAATCCCCTGAACCATTTATATTGATTAGAGCATCAATTTGTTGTTCTTGAACAAAAGCATCAGATGCAATGAAGCCCCCCATAGAACTGCCGAGGACAATCAGTTTATGATCAGAAAGAGAAAGCCCATGAATAAACATTTGTACATCTTCAACAGATTGCAAAATCGTTCTCCAAAAATATTGTTCCATAATAGTTTTCGAAAAGTAATTTGATAAAGGTTGTCTAGAGTCGTGGTATATAATTTCGGGAATGATAACAGTGTACCCAAAATTAGCTAATATACTTGCGAGAAACGTTTGATTGTATATACTTGACCCCCAACCATGATAAATAATAATTGTAACGTGTTTCTTATCATGTGTAGGCTCAAATAATAAATAATTGATGTTATTGGAATGCATGAGTTGTTCCTTATACATGGTAACACCCCTTTAATTGTTTGAAAATTTCAATTCCAATGTTTAGTTACAGTGTATCTACTAATACGAATTTGTGCAAAATATATTTGGAAAGTGTTTATTTTTATGTAATTTGTGATGAGGAGTTTTAGGGAGGGTTTATGTATTCAAGTAACTATATATTATCAATATGGAGAAAGATAAGTACATAGGAAAACTTCTATTTTTAGGAGGAAATGAACATGAAAATTGGTTTAATTGGTTTAGGGAAAATGGGACTCAATTTAGGACAAAATTTAATTGACAAAAAGCATGAAGTAGTTGCTTTTGATTTAAATGCAAATGCGGTGAAAGAAATAGAAGGTTACGGGGCTAATGGTACCGCTACATTAGAAGAACTCATTCAATCATTAGAAAAACCGAGGATAATTTGGATTATGGTTCCACATGCTGTTGTTGATTCGGTGATGAATGAAATTAAGCCGTTTTTAAGTCCAGGAGATATTGTTATTGAAGCGGGTAATTCCCACTTTAAAGAATCGATTCGACGTTATAATGACTTCAAAGAAGCTGGAGTGCACTTTATGGATGCAGGAACATCTGGTGGAACAGAAGGTGCGCGTCACGGGGCTTGCTATATGATTGGTGGAGATCCGGAAGCTTGGGCTATTGTAGAACCTATTTTTCGGGATACAGCGGTAGAAAATGGTTATATATATGCAGGGAAAGCGGGGAGCGGTCACTTTTTAAAGATGGTTCATAATGGCATTGAATATGGAATGATGGCTGCCATTGGTGAAGGGTTTGAAGTGTTAGAGAAAAGTGAATTCGATTATGATTATGAAAAAGTAGCAAAAGTGTGGAATCATGGTTCAGTTATTCGGTCATGGCTTATGGAACTGACAGAACGTGCATTTTCTAAAGATGCCAATTTAAATGAAATTAAAGGAATTATGCATTCTTCAGGTGAAGGGAAATGGACAGTTGAAACAGCTCTTGATCTGCAAGCGGCAACGCCTGTTATCGCTATGTCATTACTAATGCGGTATCGTTCGTTAGAAAACGATACATTTACAGGGAAAGTAGTAGCGGCATTGCGCAATGAATTTGGTGGTCATGCTGTGGAGAAAAACGAGAAGAACGAATAGTTGGTATTATTGAAGTTGTACCAATCTAAGTATTTTAAACAGCCCTATTCCAATGGAAATAGGGCTGTTTATTGATTACGTAAATAGTTCAGACTTGTATATCCTTTAAAAGAAGAACACGTGCTGGAGAGGCATCTGTACCAACTAATTTTAATGGTGCTGCCACCATAAAGTAACTGTCAGGTGAGACTTCTTTTAAGTGTAATCCTTCAATAACGATAATATCTGCGCCAAATAATATTTTATGAGTAGGATGTCCTGGTTGACTACGCTCAACACCAAGAGCATCTATCCCAATCCCCCTAATTTTTCGGGCTGCTAAATAGTTTGCACCGTCCTCTTTTAAAAAAATAAAGTTAAAGTTAAATTCATTTTCAAACGAATTTCGTGTTTTAAATAGAACAAAATCATTTTCTTGAATATCAAGATTTTCTAAATCAGCTTTTGTAATTCCATCTTCAACTGCTGTTAAGTCAAAAATTTTAGCAGTTCCAACTAATTTTTCTAATGGAATGGTTTCGAACGTTTTTCCTTCATTAATCATATGAAGAGGTGCATCAATATGTGTACCCGTATGAACATCTAATTCAATACGTGATTCGGTTACGTGAGCATTTGTGGCTTTAGAAAATTTCGGCTGTTTTTCAGGTTTATTTTTATAAACAGTCATTCCTTCAAAAATAGATGCTGTTATATCATATATTTTCATTGTCACTTTCTCCTTTGAAACGAGTTGTTATAGTTGGCCACCAATGAAAATCATCTTTTTCTAATAGTGCATCAGATTCCTTAGGACCAATTGATCCAGATTCATAGTTCGGGAAGTCTGTAGCTTTATTATTTGACCAAACATTTGAAATAACATCAACAAATTTCCAAGAAAGGGCCACTTCCTCCCAATGTGCAAAATTGGTTGAGTCACCACGCATGCAATCATATAAGAGTATTTCATAAGCCTCGGGTGTATTCATTTTATCTGCACAGTTATTACAATAGCTTAATCTAATGGGGGTTGATGTTACACTGCTGTTTGTTTTTTGTGCATTTAAATGCAGTGTAATGCCCTCATCTGGCTGAATATGAATAATGAGTAGGTTAGGATGAGGTTTTCTTTCTTTATTTAAATATAAATTCATTGGAAAATCTTTAAACTGTATAACAATTTCAGTAGATTTTTCTTGCATACGTTTGCCTGTTCGAATATAAAAAGGAACTCCCATCCATTTGAAATTTTCAATCATTAGCTTACCTGCAACAAATGTTTCTGTATTCGATGTTAGATCTACCTCGTTTTCTTCATTATAGCCAACCACCTTTTTTTCGTTTATGATGCCAGGACCATACTGTCCGCGAACGAAGTATTGTTCGACTTCATTATTTGAAAGCGGTTTTAAAGCACGGAAAATCTTTATTTTTTCGCTGCGAATCTCATCTGCAGTTAGCTTAATAGGCGGATCCATCGAAAGAAGAGCGACCATTTGCAGCATATGATTTTGTACCATATCGCGGAGAGCGCCGGATGATTCATAATAACGTCCTCGATCTTCCACTCCTAATATTTCACTTGAAGTAATTTGCACGTTGGCAATATATTGATTGTTCCAAAGAGGCTCAAAAATAGCATTGGCAAAGCGAATCACTTTAATATTTTGGACCATTTCTTTTCCTAAGTAATGGTCAATCCGATAAATTTGTTCTTCTGTAAAGGCCAGGCGCAGCTGATTGTTTAGTTCTTGAGCTGAGTCATAGTCATGTCCAAACGGCTTTTCTATAATTAATCGAATCCATCCTTCTGTAGAAGTTAATCCTTCTGATTTTAAATTTGTGGCAATTGTTCCAAAAAAATCAGGCGCCATTGCTAAATAAAAAATGCGGTTTCCCGCCGTGTTATATCTTTCATCAAGTGTGCTTAACAAATTTTTAAGCTCTTGATAAGAAGAAATGTTTGTTACATCAAAAGGGTGATAGTAGAAATGGGAAGCAAATGTATCCTGACTGCCATTACCATCTGGAAAGTGATGAATAGATTGTTTGACATTTTCACGAAATATTTCATTAGACCAAGGTCTTCTTGCAACGCCGACAACGGCAAAATCCTCAGAGATTTTGCCGCTTCGATACAGTCTATAAATGGAAGGAAACAATTTACGCTTTGCTAAATCACCTGTCGCACCAAAAATAACAATAATTGCTTTAGGAGTTTTTATCATGTAATAAGCCTCACTTTATTGTAAATAAGTTCAAACTTAGTATGTGGTTTATTTAGTAATACATGTAAGATATAGGATGAATAATTTACTGTAGCGTATTGAATGATGAGAAGTGCTTAGAAAAGAAGGAGAACTTTGGAAAATAAAGAAATATAGAATGAATACAAAGATGAGGAGAACTGGAGATGCCATACATTTGTGTGCTTTCTATAAACATAACTGAACTTTTAGAATTTAGTAAAGAAGAGGTAACGCAATCTTGAACAAGCGGGGAGAATATATGGTGGAAGTACAAGTAAAAGCAGTGACGAGAGAGAATTGGAAAGAAGCTTTAAATATAAAAGTAAAAGACGCTCAAAATCATTTCGTTCCCTCTGTATCAGTATCGCTTGCTAAAGTGTATATAAAACCAGACGGTGATCATGTGAATTATCTGCCCTTTGCCATTTATGAAAAAGAGCGGGGGATGATTGGTTTTGTGATGCATGCTTTTGTTGAGAATACGAATGATATGTATTGGATCAATGGTTTTATCATTGATGAAAAGCATCAAGGGAAAGGATACGGCCGAGCGGCGCTTTGCGAGATGGTGAACTGGATTATAAATCAATATCCGCAGTGCAAAGAAATTCGCTTAACAGTTCATAAAGAAAACGATGCTGCTCGTCAATTATATAAAAGTTTTGGTTTTGTGGAAGCAGGAAAATTTGATGAAGAAGAAGATTTATTGTGCTTTATAATTGACAGGGAAGAATAGATGATAGACAAACTTCATAGAGCTAATATACCTTTTATATATTTACGGTGTATTTTAATTTACATGAGGATGTAAATTGAAATGTGTAAAATGACAATAAAGTTATTTGATTTTAAAAGATCAAATAAGCATAACCCCGTTCAAAATATAGGACGGGGTTAAAAATATAGTTGTTTAATCTTGATATAAGATACTTCACTACACTAAAAAATATAACAATAAAATCATTTAAAAATCTAAGTTTTAATCCACAATAGCGCCCGATTGTGGATTATCATAAGTACATGTCTTGTTCAACTAACTTGTCGTTAGTTGAACAGGGTTCATTTCATTCCCTTAAATTCCTAATAATTTTTTTCAAAAAAATTAATTATCTCATCTTTATAATTAAATCTATCATTGAGCTTTTGTAACAATTCAATATCATGGGTATGAGTTTTTCCTGTCTCGAGCATTTCCTGATATAAGTCAATATAAGGAAGTTTATTACTTATAGCGTTTTTTAATTCCTTTTCTACATCATAGGAAATTTTTTTAAATTTCACCTCAGCAATCCCCGTCTCATCAATTTCAAGAATTGCATACTGAGCACGTAGGTCAGAACGTAACTTGTCCCATCTGTAAAATGGCTGTCCAATAGTTCCTGGGTTAATAATCAATTGATCATTGCTACTATAGCGTAACAATTGGTGATGGGTATGAGCATAAATCGCAATATCGTAATCATGCTCAAATAACTGATCAAAATTTTTTTGATTATTAGTGGGCCATAAATCCCCTCCATAATTTTTATTTTGTAAATTATGGCTAACACTGATAGATAGATTATTAACTTGTTTTGTTAGGTGTAATGGTAAATTCTTAATAAGATTAATATAGTTTTCATCCAAATTTTCACACTGATACTGAACTAACCTAGAAACATAGATATCAGTAGCGTTATCAAAATCAATCTCTTTATTCAGTACGTCAAGGAAGCTGTCTTCCCAGTTTCCTTTAACATAAGTAGCAACTTGAATACTATCTAATATTTCAAATAAATCATTTGCTCCGGGCCCAGGCATGATTAAATCTCCTAAAAACCAATAGTCAGTGACACCTTCTTTAATCGAATCTTCGATAACGGCTTTTAAAGCACTTGCATTTCCATGGACATCTGCTAGTAAAGCAATTTTATGTTTCATGTATTTCATTTGTCCTCCCCCTAAGATTGACAGTATAATCAAAATAGAATGTATATTCTTATTTTATCATTTTATGGTATATCATGGAATTCATTCAAGCTGTCTCGTTAGTTTAAATACAAACCTTCACAATCTCTTCTAAGCTATTACATAGAAATCTTATTTTTTATAAGGTTTTGTTCAACAAACGGGGCAAATTGTTGAGGAATTATAGACAGTAGACATCCTGATTAAAGATTGTTTGTGAAAAGTTACAATTAAGCTAACGGGCAGAATACTTGAATAAGATTAATGGTAAAATTGAGAAGTATGGAAGACTTGAAAAAGAATATAAACTAGTTGGTTACAATTAAAAGGGTCTTAATATTAAGGAAGGAAGTGCAAAACTATGGATTTCGAAACAGTTATGCAGGAGCTTGAAGCCCTCGGTAAGGAACGAACTAAAAAAATGTACATATCCAATGGTGCGCACGAGCCGCTTTTTGGCGTAGCTACAGGTGCTATGAAACCAATTGCAAAGAAAATAAAAATAAATCAACGTTTAGCTGAAGAGCTTTATTCCACAGGTAACTACGATGCAATGTACTTTGCAGGCATTATTGCAAACCCAAAAGCTATGAGTGAGTCGGATTTTGATCGTTGGATGGATGGGGCGTATTTTTATATGCTGTCCGATTTTGTGGTGGCAGTAACTTTATCAGAGTCAGATTTTGCACAAGACGTTGCTGATAAATGGATTACAAGCGGTGACGAGCTGAGAATGTCAGCGGGCTGGAGTTGCTACTGCTGGCTTTTAGGGAATCGCCTAGACAATGAATTTTCCGAAAACAAGATTTCCAATATGCTTGAAATTGTGAAAAATACGATTCATGATTCGCCAGAACGAACGAAATCCGCTATGAATAATTTTCTATACACCGTGGGGATTTCATATTTGCCGCTACATGAAAAGGCAGTCGAGACCGCAAAGGAAGTAGGTACAGTAGAAGTAAAACGGGACAAGAAAAAAAGCAGCTTCCTAAATGCTTACGAAAGTATTCATAAAGAAATTGATAGAGGAAGGCTTGGTTTCAAACGTAAATATGTAAGATGTTAAAAATCAGCTTAGTATCGGGGTGTTGATCCAAGAAGGATTGACACTCTTTTTGTTAAAATACATAGATATTAATTCGTAAATCTATATCTATGTATACAAAAAGATATTATAATAACTGAATAAATAAATGTTTTTTAGGAGGAACTATTTTTGAAAGAGTTGGTATATTTAGATAAGGATGTTATCCATTCTTTTATTGCACAAATAAATAATGAATTGATCGGTACGACGAAAAGTATAGAGGTAAAGGAAAATACGCTAGGGCAGCAGTATAGTGCTCTAAATGAATTTGAAGATTATCTTCTTAAAAATTCTTCTTTAGTTAATTTTAAAGAGCAGAAAGACAGCGAAGAAGTGACTCCAGGTACATATGTCAAGTTTACCTCAAGTTTTCAACCAATAAATTTTGATGTTGTTCAAAAAATGATAAATGATAAATTTATTAAATTTCTCTTTAATAAACTAGAAGAAGCAAAAAATATAGAAGTACAAACTATCCTTGAACAAACATTAACACTTGAACAAAGAAGTGTTTTTCTGAATGAACTTGAAAAAACATACGAGAATATGGTGAGTGTGCAAAAGAATAAGATTCATTCAGTGAAAGATATGTTGGTATACATTAAAGAGGCTATTCCATATAGCTCATTTATAAAGATGGATAATTGTTTAATACCAGTTAAGGAGTGCTATTTAACAGAGAGCATAGGGGAACTCGCTTTTAAATATGGTTCAGCAGATGCATCAGTTGAAATTACCCTTATTGGAAAAATAACAAAAAAAATAAATAAAAAAGAAATAAATTCGCTAGACTATTCGAACTTGGTAGATAAGCAGCCAAGCGAAATTTTACATGAATTTTTAGGATTTCCTACAAATTTGCTTGGGGGATTTGGAGTTGTTGCAGCGAATAACTATATCATTTCACCTGTTGCTATGTATTTCGAATAAGGTTACATGTTTAACATTTTCTCCCTATGTTACAATTTATATGATGGGCGTATAAAAGCTAGGGGGGAGAACATGGGGAGAGAAGTGTGCTTTGATGACGAAGCGGTAATTTTAAAATTAAATGGAGTAACTGGTTTTTTTGCGGTGAAACTATCTTTAAAAATGCCATTTCATACAATTGAAAGTGTGATTGTAGACTATTTTGATGCTCCGCAGTGGATGCTTCGCATGCCTGGAACATCAATTCCTGCCCTTAACATTTTCGAGGGAAGTTTTAAATATGCTGATGAATGGTATTTTCTTTCCTATGAAAATAGAGTACCTCTTGTCATGATTGAATTAGAAGGTCACGAAAAATATAAGTATGTTGTTTTTGAAATTGATAATCCTACTAAGGTAGCAGCAGATATTCGGAAACGTATGAGAGATTAATATTTGTGTTGGATAAAGGGTGATACAAGATTTGTAATTGTATCACCCTTTTAAAAAAAAACGCCAAAAGCGTTGATATGACGCGGTTTCTGACTACTAGAAATTGCTAATAAATAAGCGGTGTGAAGTCATGATGTTTGAGATGCATTTATAAAATGTTTTACTTCTTCCTTATTCCAAACCTGGAATGAGGTTTTTTCTTTTCTCGAACTTTCTACCATTATAGCCGGATTGAATGAATTTAATTTAAATTTAACTTCTTGATTCTAAGCTGCACTTAGTGGTATGTGGACTAAATTACTCGTGTTTGAAGATATACTTTCATTTAATTTATTATAGAACCGCTGAATGTGCTTTTCTTTACATTAATTTTTTATTCAATCCATTCGGGAGCTTTCCAGAAGAAAAGAGGTTGTTAAAGCGCTTGAAAAATGTGTAGGTACTCCAAAACAGGTACGCACAAAACTCACATACGAAATTGGCGATATTATCGAAAATAAATGTAGACGGTGTTATTACAATCGTTCGGTTGATGAATGTTTTAGTATTAGTGTTTGTTCTATTTGCTCAACTGGTAAAGAATTACGCCAGTTGGGTAGGTATTTTGATTCAGGTCATCTTGAGCACCGTGGACCTAAAAAGACATACCAGCAGGGTTAACAGCTGAAAAAGTTCGTCAAATGAATGAGCAAACTATTCCGGATAAAGATATCAGTATTATGTGTGACCGAAGTGGCTCATATATTTCGAAATTAAAGCAGTAATGGCAGAAGGAAGGCATTTGGATAGGGACTACAAAGACATGGAATAGGAGGGGAAACGGTTGATGTTATTGAAGATGTACAAGCCATGTCTGATGATGAATTTATGGAGAAATATGCGAAGCTTATTCATCATTTAGTTTGGAAGAAATACGGGAAGAGATTGGACTCTATTGAAAATGATACAAACTTAGCCCTAGAAGATTTAGTGCAAGTTGGCATGATTGGTTTAATTAAAGCAAGAAAAACTTTTGATTATAGATTAGGATATCAATTTTCCATGTATGCGTTCTATCAGATATATAGTGAAATAGGAAGGGCAATTCGTGATTGTTCGAAAGTAAAAGCAACAAGGCCTAAATATGAATTGAGAGGGAAAATACTGCAGCAAGGTTTGAATGATAGTAAAGCAGAAGAAATCGCGTCTGAGTTAGACACAACTATTGATGAAGTAAAAATGGCTTTACGTTATCAACCTGGCGCATTGTCATTAAATAAAGTGATGAATGATTCTGGTGAAGATAAAGATATTACATTAGAGAAAACACTTGTAGATAAGCATACAGAACGCATGGAAGAAGATATTGAAAACAGAATGGTACTTGATTCTTTCGTAAACACGTTAGAAAACAAAGAGTTTTTTGTTTGGGATATGCATTCGAACAACATGATTCAACAGAGCATAGCTGATCGTGTGGGGGTTGGGCAAGTACAAGTTGGACGGATATTGAAACGGATCCAGCGCAAGGCTGTTGATTTTGGGAAGGAGCAAGGTCTTGCATAATACAATTTGAATTTTATAGCAAAGTGAGGAATCATGATGAAAATGGTTCGTAGGCGTACTGTTATTCGATTAGAGAAGCAACGGAAAAGTGTAGGTAGATTTAAAGCGATTAGATGGAATGTACAGATGCATTTAGGTAAACGTAACTGTAAGACTAAAGATATGTTAGGTGCGTATCAAGACATGCAAGCTATAAAGAATAAAGTAAAGGAGCTAACAGAAAACGTAGATGATTGATTAGTTTTATAACAAAAGTGTTATTTGAATAGAAAGTTGTAATTGGATTACAAAAAGAGAGAAGCCCTAGCGTTAATATAGCTAGAGCTTTCAAGAGGTTGCATTATGCATAATGCATATAACATGTGCTGTATATAAAGAATAATACCATATATTACAATTTATTGAACAAGTGGATTATAAAAACATTATTGGGTAATGAGTTTGTACAAAAAAGAGCACTATTTGATAAGTGCTCTTTTTAAGAGGGGTGCTATAAGAAAAACTTGGGTATTAAAGGCTGTAAATTAAGACGAGCCTTAATATAATATATGATTTACCTTTGTGAAGGTGTGGGGAAACTGAAAAAAACTTGTTCCGATTTAAAGTAAAAAGAGCAGTTAGCAAAGAGTCAACTGCTCGCCCTTGGAGAGGGAAAGGTAGGACTTAGCTGTAATTTCTTGGTGTGTCCTAACTGTAGTATATGGAAAGGCTGAAATATTATTCAGGAGGGGAAGCGTATCGTATGGAACAAATGTCATTCTTCGAAAACATCGATGAAAAAAAGATGCGTAGACGTGTTATTAAAGAATTGAAGTATTACAAAGCGCTACGGGTTCGTGTGCAGAATAGACAGGAACGAGTCGAAGCAGGATATGCTGTTCAAGAAGATGGAGATCATGAGATACGTTTTAAGCAGATAGAACGTGCGTTACTATTTGCACTAGATGAAGATGAACGTAGAATTATTGAAATGAAGTATTTGAGCAATAAAAAAGTGAAGGACACGTATGTGTACAATGAACTGATGATAAATCGCGATCCGTACTATGAAAAAAAGGGTAGTGCGATTCGATTGATTGCAACTGCGTTGGAGATTATTTGAAAATAGTTTGTTGACATTAGGAAAGCACTCAAATTAATTGAGTGCTTGTATCCTTGTTATTATATTTTATTTTGCACGTATTTTAATTGTGTATGTTGTTGTATTACCATTATAATCTGTTGCCTCAATCACTACCGTACCTTCTGAATCTGCTCTGAATGTAAGTTTTCCATTAGAAAAATCTATTGGATCAAGTTTGGAGTTTCCTTTTATAATACGATACTTTTCTGCGAATATAACATCCCAGTTTCCTACCTTCATAAGTCTTGTTTCACTATTTTTTGCTGCACGTTCTTTATCGTTTAAAGCTATTTTTGTTTTTGAATTAGATAAATTTTGTTCAGCTGCACTAACATCTGATACTGTAAAGGTTCCTAATCCAATCAATCCCGCTAATGTGATTCCAGCAAGTTTTTTCATTTTTTGCATTGTATAAAACCTCCCTATGTTTTTACGTAAGGATTTACTTTTCCCTTACAATTACGAGTCTACATTTGATGAATAATAGAGTATACACATATAAAACGACATGAATTTACAATATTATCATTAAATGTATAAAAATTACAAACAATTGTATGAGTTAATTTTTAAATTGCTGTCGTTTAAATGGAAATGATTATCAATTATGCGATTTTAGAATAAATATTTTTTGTTTTAATATTTAGATAATAATTGAGAAAAAATCCCAATATATTTTACAGGAATCTATTTGGAAAAATTTAATTTTAATGTTTTGCAGATATGAATAGAATGTATTACTTTTATAGAGGTGTATGTTTTTCGACTTTGACTCTGCTTTTTGGCAGGGTTGTTTTTGTTGGAAGAATAAAAGAAGCTCTTTAATAGAGCTCCCCTTTAAAATTCTGTTTTATCCTGCGACTATTTTAAATACTTGATACATACTAAATAACATAACAAGTGCAGCTATCTTACCAGCGATTGATTCTTTCATCACTTGCATAAGAATAATTTTAACAAATAAGCCTATAAATAGTGGTACGAATAGTATAATTGCAAGTTTCATAGCAAGAGTGTCAAAAATAGGACGAAGTGGTTCGAAATTTAGTTCCATGTTTGGTTACCTTTCTTTTATAATATCATCACAATAATACAATATAGTTTGTTTAAATAATATATTTCCCGACAAAATGGGGGATAATTTTGGGGACATTTTCGGGGATTTTTGAAAATGAGATTGATATTAAGCTTTTCTTAGGGCAAACAAGCCCTGGGAGAAGCGTCTATCCTTTATCAATGGTGTACCCACGGTTTCCGTACAGCGATGCTTTTAATAGGTCGCCAGGCACTTTGTTTGCGCAGGAAGCTGATGAGGGGGACGGAGTTAAGAGCACTTCAAGCTTATGCTTTTTGTTGAGTTTATATGTTGTGTGATTTTATAAGGAGTATGAGTTTTTTCTTTTTGTATTGATGAAAATTTGTAAAAAATAAAAAGCACTCATTTGAATGCTTTTTACTTTTGAAGTAATGCCCAAATAACAATTAGCACCAATAAACCTAGAATAAGAATTACTACTAATAATGTTGTACTTAAAGCAAGAAAAAAAAGGCTAGCAACTATAAAAAAGATTCCTAATACTAGAAAAAAAACAGCTGCCCATGTTGCATATTCATCTCTTTCCGTGAAGAATAAATGAACAAGTGAACTTCCAAGTATAAAAAAAGTGATGAATGTTATTGAAGCCAAAAGCATTCCTTGAATATGATGTTCCGTTTGAGAAAAATAGTAAGAAAATAATCCCCAAAAATCACTAGGCATATCTTGCAGTGATGTGAAAGATTTCCACCCTGAGAGTACACCAACAATTAACATTGGAAAAAAGAAAAACCCTTCTCTTTGGTCTTATCCCTGTCAAGTAGACAATATAAAAAAACTATGCAGCTAGTGCGTGTCTAAACTCAATCGGCGCACGCTGATTGAGTTTAGATTGAAATCGTTGATAATTATAATAGTAAATATAATCTTCGATGGCTTGTCTTAACTCACTTTCTGATTTACACTAGTGTAGATACAACTTCTCTGTCTTGAGGTGCGAAAAGAAGGATTCTACACAGGCGTTATCTAGGCAGTTTCCTTTGCGAGAGTGGCTGCCTTTTATGCCATATGCTTCTAATCGCTTGTTGTATGCATGAGACGTATACTGAAAGCCTTGATCCGAATGGAGAACGGCTTCAGCTACGTCTTTTTTATTTGTCCATTGTGAGACCGTGTCTAATACAAGTTGCAAGTCATTGCGTTTCGATATTTTCCATGCCACGATCTCATTGTTAAACAAATCTTGAATTACAGATAGATAATAAAAGCGTGTACCATCGGAAACGTACGTAATATCGGTCACCATTTTTTGGTTCGGACCACAAGCCTTAAATTTTCTTTTTAATCGATTTGGAAATACGACTGAAGGAGTATTTCCGTGACGTTTACGTTTCTTTCGAATGACAGATTGGATATTTAATTCTTTCATGAGACGATACACTTTTTTATGATTCACTGTATATCCACTTTCATTCAGTAACGTGGTCATACGAGGGTATCCGAATTCAGGATGAAGAAAATGAATTCCCATCATATGTTCTTTTATATCTTGATCTTCATCCGATCTCTCTTTCCTTTTGGCTCTGGTTGCCCGCCACTTATAGTAGCTCGCAGGATGTACAGAAGCAATTTCTATTAACCAAGTGATAGGATATGTGTCTCTTAGTTCCTCAATCACTTCATATTTGGCAGGTTGGCTCACTTCATCTCCTTTACTAGATTTGGATACCGCTTTTTTAGATAGGCTACCTGTGCCTTTAGATAATCTCTTTCTTCCTCAATTGTTTTAAATTTTGTACGTGGTCGTCCTCTAAACGGTGAAGTGTCTCCCTTGCGTTCAGCAAATGCTTCTCCATTTTTCCACTTTTTTACCCACACTTTTAATTGTGTACAATTTCGAATACCTAATCGTTCAGAAAGTTTTTGATAACTTTCAGATCCATTCACATAGGCTTTAACAGCATTTAATTTAAATTCTTCCGTGTAGGATTGAAATTGTTGTCCCTTTTTCGCCATAGAAAAATCCCCTCCAAGTTTCATTCTTTCCTTCATCTTATCATGAAGGTTTTTTTTGAATGTCTACTTAAAGGGGATAATACCACTGGGTGATTTTTTTATATTTCGAGCTTATTAGAGAGAACGTGTAGTTATGCAGAATTAATAATCTTATGTCGGTTTAACTGTATGAAAAAAGTTATTCCTTATGCAATGCTTTATGAATTGCCAACTGTGCTTTAGAAGTATTAGCGAAATCCAACCATTTTGCCTCAAGATGCATGGTAGGAGAATCAATTATCATTTCAACAATATCTAGGTGTGAAAACAACGATTGTATCTTGAAAGAGTTCGTAGGAAACTAAATCATAAAAAGCGAGCGCATCTTTTGTTAATTCTATATTGTTTAGAATTGTATCATCCATAAGCTGTGTAGATAGCTGTTCTACTTGAGAATGCGTCATATCGCTTGAAAGTAAAGGAAAAATACCTTCATCATATCTTCGTTTACTATCTTCAGTTTGAATCCAGATAGTCATCTCGTGATTTTCGATTTTGACCTTTGTTTGCAAACATTTATTAAATAAATTGCTTTTGATGGAAATGGTATCCTCAAATTGATGTGGAATTGGTTCGTATAATTGATGTACCATTCTAAGAATTTTATAACAATCTAAAATGGATGAAGTTGTAATATGAATTTTTGAAATCATAGTTACATCTTGAATGACTTGCAGACGAGAATAAGCAGTATTAATAGGACTTATTTCATAATCCAGGTGCCATGTTAATAGTTCGTCATGAAAGCTTTGCATGTCTGTAGAAATCGTATCTGTTAGACGGCGTAATATTTGATTATAATTTTGTAAAAGTTGTTTCATGCCTTTGTACTTTTGATTATGGAGATAAAAAAATGCAAGATCTTCTAATTCATATTGTATCGTTTTTAAATGTAGCTTATGGCAAAGTGGAGCAAATATCTTTAGTGTTTCGTTTGCATAAGGAACTTGTTTATGTTTATTTTTTACTTGCAGTGTTCTCATATTGTGAAGACGGTCAGTTACTTTTATAATTATCACTCGAATGTCTTTTTGTGCAGCCATAAGTAATTTTTTGAAATTAATTGCTTCAAATTCTTCTTTATTTTGTACAGATTTTTTATCCACTTTCGTTAGTCCATCGACTATATAAGAAACTTCATTTCCAAAGTGTTTTTGTATATCTTCCAATGTATAATTGGTATCTTCTACGACATCATGTAATAATGCCGAAATTAATGTTACACAGTCGGCCTTGCAATCTAGCAATATGTCTGTAACAGCAAAAGGATGTAGAATATATGGTTCTCCGGATATGCGAAATTGTCCTTCATGTGCTTGTTCAGCGAATGAAATAGCAAGTTGAAACTTCTCAAATTCATTTTTAGTTAAATAAGTAGCTTTATGAATCAGTTGTTCTTTCACGAATTCACCTTCATTTTTTTATTTTTTTAATTAAGGAATAATAGTTCGCCTTCACACAGGAAAAAGCCTTTCTAATAGCATATAATTGTAGGTAGACCTACATCATATTTTTGACATCATCCATATACTATTTTTCATGTTTAGAGATGAAAGGGGAATATGTATGAGAATAGAAGTAGAAAAAGTACTGCAAGATCTTGAAGTATTCGGATTAGAACATGATCACACAAAAGAAACGAGAGAAGAAAGATTGCGTAATGTATCTAAAGAAATGGGGCAGTTTTTATCCATTATGGTGAAAATGCGTGACGCAAAACACATATTAGAAATTGGAACATCAAATGGATTTTCTACAATATGGCTTGCTAATGCTGTAGAGGAAACAAAGGGAACTGTTACAACAGTTGAACTTTCATCGAAACGAGTGGCAGAGGCAAATGAAAACTTCCAAAAGGCAAACCTCACAAACTATATTCATATCCATAATCAAGAAGCTGGGGCATTTTTATCAGAACAGCTAGACAAGTCGTATGATTTTATTTTTTTAGATGCAGAACGAACGCAATATTTATGGTGGTGGGAAGACTTAAAACGCATTTTAATGCCTAAAGGTATTATCGTCGTTGATAATGCAACTTCGCATGCGGAAGAATTACAGAATTTTTTTGATTTAGTCGAAGAAGAGAAGAAGTTTGAAACAGTGTTATTGCCTTTTAAGATGGGTGCTTATGTCATGCGGAAAAATAGTTAAATAGAATATACAAGAAGAATTGTTAACTTGTAAACGAAAGAATACGCCCTAAGAATGGATGTTTCTCAGCCTTAAGTCTGAGGACAATTAAAAATACAATAGGTATACTTATAATATAAAACGGGGAATGAATGCTATATAGACCGTTTCAAGATATGGTCACCTAACCATAATTATAAGTGTATGTATATAAAGGAGCGATTTTGTTGACGGAATTGCAAAAGAAGGAAATCTTATCACAGGACAATATAGAAATAGTAGTAGATTCAGTCATTAAAGATGAGGAATTAGCTGAACTAAATAAAGAAGCAGATTTGTATGTACAAAAGTTAAATAGTGAACATAATGCAGATCTTTCAAAAGTACTGGCACAACTTGCTGATTTAGGAGATAAAGAACAACGTGATGCAGGACAGACATTAACGGCATTAAAACGTCCAGTAACGGCGATGATGAATGGGAAAAATGAGGATATTCCTAAAACATTACTTGATTTACGTAAAGTTGTTTCAGAATTAAATCCGAATTCACTAAATGCATCTGGTATGAAACGAATTATGTTCAAAGTATTTAAGAAAAATCCGATGGAAACGTATGTTCATAAATATCAATCCATTGATAAACAAATTGAAGAGATTATAAAAGCGCTATTAGTCGGTCGTGATAATTTACGAGAAGACAGCATCGGTTTAGAAATGTTAAAAGAACAATCCGAGCAAAAGATTCATGCGCTTGATAAACAAGTGTATTTAGGGAAGAAGCTTGCGGATATGTTGGAAGTAGAAAAACAAAACCCAGAGCGGCAAAAAGATGTTCCATTAATTAACGATGCGCTAGAAAAGATACTTGTACGTACGCGTAATATGCAGCAAGCAAAGAGTGTGTTACTGCAATCAATTGCCTCTGTTGATATTATTAAGAAAAATAATGAAAAATTAACAGAAGCGATTCGAAATGCAATTACAATGACGCAAAACGTTGTTACAGTTTCAGCAGCTATTCAATTGGCGTTAACGAATCAAAGGAAAACAATTGACGCTGTGAATGCAACAAATGAAGCAATCGAATCAATGATATTAAGTAATTCACAGGCGTTAAAGCAAAATACAGAAGAAACGACTAAGTTGTTAGAAAATCCAGCAATCGGCATGGAGAAACTTCGCGAATCATTCCAAAACGTATTTGCGGCGATTGAAGCGTCTGAAAAATCAACAGAACGTATTATTGAATCAAGTAAAATGTTTGTAAAAGAACTAGACACGTTCAACGATGAAATGAAAAAGAAGCTCATTCAGCGTCCAACTAAATAGACTGCAATAGAGGAGGTGAAAACATGGGTTTCTTTGAATTTATTTTGTTACTTATCGGCATAGTCCTTTTGATAGGACTTACAGCAGTAATTTTACTTGCTTATTTTGGCCGGAAATTTTTTGTATCATGGACAAAACCGTATAAACGAGCGACAGACTCAATGGAGCGTTTATCGCACAGCACAGTACCTTTCTTACAAGAATTCACACAGCATCCGTTGTTTTACCGCTGGATTCGTACGGAAGGAAGCAGTAGTCAAAAAGCGTTCACCGTTCTTTTTTGTACAACTAACGAGCGCACAAAAGAACAAGTTTTTTCTATGTTGCCGAAGGAAAAACAGAAAAAACTTCACTACACTGTAAAAACAACAAAGCAAGTTACAAGTGAAGATATGGAAATGACGACGATGAAAGTAAAAGAATTCTTGAAGCGAGAATTACAGCAACCATCCAAGCCAACAGATTTCTCGTTTTACAAGTTGTACTTTTTTGACCGATATCCAGACGCATTAAAACATATTGAAATGTATAAACGTTCAGTAAATCCATCATTGCAAAGATGTATTGATGATGTGACAATCTCTGTACTGCAAGCGATTCCGTACTATCAAGAAAATCGTATGTTTGAACAGCAACATAAACTCGAGACTTTCTTAATGAAAGACTTAGTAGATATGTTATCACTCATTGCGCAAATACCACCGGCGCAGCGTTCAGAGAAAGAAGAAGAACTTACGATCTATCTAAAAGGATTTCAAAAAGAGATGGAAGCAGTAGAACGTAACATTCGCAACGCTGTCGATCACGATTTACAAGTGAAGATGCGTGCGGCTAAAGAAAAATTTAAGAACTAAACAAGTGAGCATTGATATATCAATGCTCACTTGTTTAGTTTAGGAGTAAAAACAATAAAAATTTCATGTACCGTAATGATAATAAACCCATATATAACCTAAAAGAAAATCATAATAAACCACTTTTTGTACAATTGCAAATGAATAACAAACGTTGCTCACCGGAAAAAAATTTCCGGAATTTTTAATATCTTCTTATTGAACACAAGGAATTTATCGCTTGGGAAATGAATTCATAAAATATGTTTCAACATGACATCGCTGATTGTGTTGGACGGATATCAAATTGGTTCACATGAAGTTGCGTATTGGATGTATCTTTTCTCACATTAGAACTTACAACAGAAGATTATCGTAAAATATATAAGAATGAACTTACACAAGAAAAAATGAAACGATTAGACTGTTAAGTGATAAGAAAGTTGTTTTATTTAGAATAAAGTCGTTAAAAAATGCGGGTCATTCTATTCAACAATCGGGCCATTTAACGAAATAAAATTTTAAGTAGCTGGAATAGGCTATTTATTTGGATTTTTTGCTTATGAAATTTATAGCAAGAAAGGAAACAATTATTCATAAATAGCTATCTTCCAGAAACAAACGCGATTGTTGAATAAAACTTAGATTTTCAAACGACTTTATTGTTATATTTTTTAGTGCAGTGAAGTATCTTACATCAAGATTAAACAACTATATTTTTACCCCGTTCTAAATTTAGAACGGGGTTATGCTTGTTTGAGCTTTTAAAATTAAATAACTTTATTGTCATTTTACATAGACGACATTGCAGATGCTTTAAGGAACCTTAACAATCAATGCTAGTGGTTGCTGAAATGGAGTAAGAAAAGATTGTTTCTAAAAGTAATAGTTAAATGTATCTCATTTATATGCATTGTAATATAATCAATATAATTGAAAGGTGAGTTCGTACCGCAATATAGATTAATAGTAACAAGAGCTGAGAAAAAATATTCCTGTCTGAATTAGCTCAAATGGTAGGGGTATCTAGACAAACAATTAGTTCTGTTACAACAGGGGAATTTTATTCAACGAAAAAATGATCATTAGTATTTGTATTGTGTTAGATGAAAAATATGATGAATGATTATATTTTGATGTATTCGTTTGCTAGTAATCAAAATACAAAGCTAAGAAATTTCTTGGGTCACAATTCTTACACAGTCATAAATGGAGGCAATAGTTATGCAGCAAATTAAAAAAATAGGACATTCATTTTGGTATATGACACCTGTTTCTGAAACAGATAGACCTATCTTAGGAATGGTAGTTGGAAAAGAAAAGACTTTGATGATAGATGCAGGTAATTCAGAAGCACATGCACATTTGTTTTTAGAAATGCTAAACGAACAAAACATCTCAAATCCTGATTTCGTTGCATTAACACACTGGCATTGGGATCATATTTTTGGGTTGCCTGTATTAAAAAATGCTTTGTCCATCGCACATAGTGAAACAAAAAAAGAGATGAGTACACTCGTTTCTTATGAATGGACAGACGAGGCCTTGGACACACGAGTAAAAGAAGGTACAGAAATTGAATTTTGTGCTACTTGTATAAAAAAAGAATTCAGTGAACAACCAAGAAATATTCAAATTGTCTTACCGTCATTAACGTTTCAGAAGCAACTTGAATTAGACCTTGGTGATGTGACATGTGTGTTAAAGCATGTGGGGGGTGACCATTCACATGACGCCGTTGTCATTTATATTAAAGAAGAAAAGATATTGTTTTTAGGAGATTGTATCTATGCAGATATTTTTTCTTCGAAGTGGAACTATACAACGAAACGAACGTTTGAATTAATACAAGAATTAGAGAAATTTGATGCTGAGACCTATATTCTTTCACATGGGAAAGCAATTGATAGAAATGAATTTTTGCAAGAGATTCGTTTGCTAAAAACAGTAGGTACCTACACGGAAATACATAAAGGCGATGCAGAAAAAATAAAAACGGCGTATAAACAAGAACTTGATAGAGAATTAAACGAAGATGAGTTAGAAACAATAGAGTACTTTGTAAATGGTTATGAAATGGTTAACTTGTAACATACTACTCCATTCCGAAGAACGACATTAAATACAATAGAGCCACTCTTTTAGAGAGAGGCTCATATATATATGCAAGAGAAATAGGGCGCGGCTGAGAAATACACGCTGATGGCGAATGTATCATCATCGTAAACGTCAAGTAACTCCAAAATATACAATAAAGATTGCTTTTAGAGTTGCTTGACGTTTACTACAAATCTATTCATCCTAACAGTCTATAGCAAAACATATATCTAAGCAGAATTTTCCGTTTGCGCTACCAGGTTCGATAAGGCGAATTGTAATTGCTTTGATATTTTGAATCGTTTTAGAAACCGAATTTCCAGGGGGAATTGTGAAAAGAATAGGGTTTCCTGTATGGTGTTCCACATTCACTTCAACAAGTGAGCTCTGTATATCATTATAAACCGTGACGGTACCAGTAATAGAATTATGGACTTTCTTTTCCCAAACTTTTAGGAAAGTAAAATTATCTCTAAGTAAAAAGTTACCGCAAATGTCATTACATACAACTTTGCATTCTTCTTGCGGTTTTTGGGGTGGATCACAAATCGGAACAGGGAAAGAACAAGGTATTCCAATCGGATAATGAATTGGCATAGAATTACAAAGGTTTCTTGTCATGTACAATGCCTCATTTCTAAATAATATAAATACGTACTATATAATATTTAACAATCACATATACGTTAACAAGTAATAGGGAATAATTAGTAAGAAGTTGAGAAAAGTACAGTGATTTAAAAAAGATATTAACCCGAAAATGGATTAATATCTTTTCATAGGTTAGGCTACTCGTCTAGAAGCGTCAACACAAACTCTACCAGTAACAGGCTGACCAGCAGCACCAGAAAAAGCAACCAATGTTCCTATGTTTGCTACATAAACAGTTTTGCTATCTCCTTGGTTCAATGCGGATATAATGTTTGTACCATTATTTGCTAAAAAAGCAGTACTACTGCTTGTAGAAAAGTTAGTTAAAGTAACGTAACCAGAAAGTATTGGCCCACCAGTATTATCAAATACAGCAACTTGATACTACGTCAAGATA